>DATEKX010000174.1:0-20944 GCA_035277165.1 Blastocatellia bacterium
TGTCAGGATTTGTATGCGGAAACCTACTACGGCAAAAGCCTTGAAAGTGATCCGCAAGGGCCTGGTTCAGGTGAATTCCGTGTGAGAAGGGGCGGCAGTTGGTACAACTTCGCGACTTCCTGTCGGTCGTCACAACGCGACAAATTTCGCCCCGACGCTTTTTTCAGCAACATCGGTTTCCGCCTGGTGAGGACGCCGCGCTAAAAAGATCGAATCGCAACGATGTTTTCCGCCGCAAGCAAGTTTGTGTACAATAAGGCGCGATGTTCGCAGAGACGGCAGTCCCGGTCTACGTCAGACAAACATTCACTTATCATCTGCCGGGTGATATGGCGCGGCGCGCTCAAATCGGTTGTCGCGTCATAGTTCCTTTCGGCAAAAAACTGCTCACAGGTTTCATCGTCGCCCTGCACGAACACCTGCAAGGCGAGATCACAGAGTCCGAGATAAAAGAGGTCGAAGAACTCGTAGACGAATCGCCAATCATCTCGCGCGACATACTTCACCTGACAAAATGGATGAGCGATTATTACTATGCGCCGTGGGGCGAATGCCTTCGCACGGCGTTGCCCGCAGGCGCGACCGTCGCCACTGAACAGGTTCTCACGATTACGGAAGCGGGGCGGTCTGCGCTCTCGCAAGTGTCGGCGGGGTTCAGTTGGTCGTCGTCAAAGCTTCAAGCGCTGGAATTGCTCGCGGGCACAGGCGCGATTGGGTCGCGCGAGCTTGAGCGCCAACTGTCGAAGTCGCACGCCACGGCGCTCATACGCCAGCTTGAGCGCGCGGGATATATCAACGTCGCCGAACGTGTGGGCGAAAGCCGGTTGAAACCGAAACTTCAAAATGCTGTGCGGCTCGTTGATCTGGGAAGAAATGAAGAAAAAGAGAAAGAGAGCAAACCGCTCAACGAGCAGCAGCGGCGCGTGATCGAAACGATTGAAGAAGCGCACGAGCCCATGGCTTTCAGTCAATTGCTCGAAGCAGCCGACGTTTCATCGTCCGTCGTTCGCACGCTCGAAAAGCGCGGCATAGTCGAAGTCTTCGCGCGCGAAGTGCGCCGCGATCCGCTCGCTCACATCGAACAGCAGGAACTCGACCTCGTCACGCTGAACGAAGAACAGCAACTCGCGCTCGACAAGCTGGTGGCAAAGATTGATGAGCGACAGTACGCGACTTTTCTGCTGCACGGCGTAACGGGCAGCGGCAAAACCGAAATCTATATTCGCGCAATGCGCGAAGCAACTCGTCGGGGGCTTTCTGCGTTGATGCTTGTGCCTGAAATCGCGCTCACGCCTGTTTTCTCGCGCAGGCTTCGAGCGATCTTCGGCGACGCAGTTGCCATAATTCATTCGAGCCTTTCAGAAGGCGAGCGCATAGACGAGTGGCGGCGCATCAAAGACGGTGAAGCGCGCGTTGTCATCGGCACAAGGTCAGCAGTCTTTGCGCCGCTCGATAAACTGGGCATCATCGTCGTTGACGAAGAGCATGAGACTTCTTACAAGCAGGATGAAACGCCGCGCTATCACGGGCGCGACACTGCAATCGTTCGCGCGCTCGGAGCAAATGCGGTCGTAGTTCTAGGCTCTGCGACTCCGTCGCTCGAATCTTTTCACAATGCGGCAACAGGCAAGTATGGTTACATTCGACTGGACACGCGCTTCGGCAATCGCGCGCTTGCCGAAGTTCAGACGATTGACATGCGCGAGGTCTTCAAGCGACATGGCAAACAGGTAACTTTTTCCGACGAGATCAAAACAGCGATAGCTGAAACGTTTGAACGCGGCGAGCAAGCAATGATTCTGTTGAACCGGCGCGGTTACTCTTCGTTTGCGATGTGCCGCTCTTGCGGGGACGCGGTTCATTGCCCCAACTGCGACGTGACGCTTACATATCATCGCTATAATCAAAGCCTGCAATGCCATTATTGCAACTACATTCGCCCGGCGCCGCGCGTATGTCCTGCCTGTGACGGTCAGTACATTCAATACGTGGGCGAAGGCACTGAACAACTCGAAGCGAAACTGCGCGAGATGTTTCCCGATAAATCAATCGCGCGCGTAGACCGCGACACTACCCGCAGGCGCGGGAGCCTCGAACACCTGCTCATGGAATTCGCCGCGGGCACGATTGATTTGATAGTCGGCACGCAGATGATCGCCAAAGGGCACGACTTTCACAACGTCACTTTAGTCGGTGTGATTTCGGTTGACGCAGGGCTGTGCCTGCCGGACTTTCGCGCAGCCGAGCGCACATTTCAATTGCTGACGCAGGTGGCAGGTCGCGCGGGTCGCGGCAAATTAAGCGGGCGCGTAATCATTCAGACTTATCACCCGGAGCATTACTCTTTAGTGTGCGCGCGTGCGCAGGACTATGACGAGTTTTACAGGCGCGAGATAAGCTTTCGCCGTTCGATGCACTATCCGCCCTTCAATGCGCTCATCAACATCTGCGTGCACGACAAGGAGTTTGACCGCGCGAGCAATGCGGCCACAGATCTTGCGCGCGAATTGCGCGAAGCTGTGCGAGATAGCGGGCTGCGCGTGCTCGGCCCCGCGCCCGCGCCCATTTCGCGCATCAAGGGCGAGCATCGATTCCAGATATTGATCAAAGCGCGCAGTCGAGCGCGGGCGCGCGAAGCTCTCGACTTTGCGACCAGCCGAGTTCTCGCAAACGGCTACAACCCTCGCTCGATTTCAATCGAGGTTGATCCGATCAGCTTGATGTAATAACCATAGTGGTTTCAGTTTCTCTTAAAAGCTGTTTTAGAATGAAGCTCCGTAGGAGCGACCTGTTTATAGCAACGCAATGCAAAACGTTTTTGTAGCTCCGTAGGAGCGACCTGTTGATTGCGAGCTCGCTCCTACGGAGCTACAGAAAATATTACGAACGCCGAAACTATAGACAGGTCGTCCCTAACGGGACTGCTAAAACATGCTCTTAAGGAAAAAGTAAGGAGATAGACATTTATGAATTGTCCTAGATGCGGAGCACCGCTTCATCCTGCCGCGCAGTTTTGCACCGCGTGCGGTCAATCTACTCAATCGCAACCCGGACGCCCGGCGGCTCATCACGGCATCAATATTGACAGCGACTCTCGCGGCTCAGGTCGCGGCTACAGCTACGAAATACTGCACCAGCCTTCGTTCTCGCTCGCAGTAGTTCGCTTGCAACCGGAGCAGTCCATCATGGCCGAAGCGGGCGCGATGGTCTCCATGTCGGCCAACGTAGAGTTGCAGTCGCAGATGAAAGGTGGATTGATGGGCGCGCTCAAACGCGCGGTCGGAGGCGAATCCGCGTTCGTCTCTACGTTCACGGCGCGAGGCGGCCCCGGCGAAGTGACTTTTGCGCCCGGCTCGCCCGGCGACATAGCGGCAATCGAGTTGAGCAATCAAATGTTCTTTGTTCAATCGAGTTCCTATCTGGCGGGCGACGCGAGCCTGAGAGTTGATACGCAATGGGGCGGCGCGAAATCTTTCTTTGGCGGCGAAGGGCTGTTCGTGCTGCAGGTGCAAGGCACGGGTTTGCTGCTGCTCTCTTCTTTCGGCGCGATTCATCGCAAAACACTCGCGCCCGGCGAGCGTTACGTCGTTGACACGGGCCATCTGGTCGCATGGGAAGGCACGACCCAATACACGCTGCGCAAAGCTGCCGCAGGATTCTTTCGCAGTTTTGTGAGCGGCGAAGGCATAGTCGCAGAGTTCACAGGGCCGGGGGAGCTTCTGATTCAGACGCGGAATCTGGCGGCACTGGCAGGATTGTTGAAGCCTTTCTTCCCGACTCAATCGGGCGGCGGCGGATTCAACTTCGGCTCTCAGTAAATCAGTGAATCGTGCGCGTTATGTTATCATCGCTTTGAGGTCAACTGTGTACATTGATTCGCACGCGCATATTGAGATGACGGATTTCGATGCCGACCGCGAGGCTATGATACGTCGCGCGCTCGACGCAGGCGTTGAGATAATCGTGAACGTAGGCAACGGCGATGTGGCGAAAGATTCACACTCGGCGGCCTTTCGCGTCGCGGAAAAACATTCGTTCATTTATACGACGGTCGGCGTTCACCCGCACGAGGCGTGCCTGCTTGACGATAATCTGTTTGCGCGGCTCACGGATTTGTCCGCGCATCCGAAGGTGATCGCGTGGGGCGAGATTGGACTTGATTATCACTACGACAATTCGCCGCGCGATGTGCAGCGCCGCGCGTTCATAAGACAGTTGCAAATCGCGCGCGACCGCCGTTTGCCTGCCGTGATCCACACGCGCGAAGCCGAAGCCGACACGCTTCAAATACTCGGCGATGAATGGCGAGGCTCTGACCTGCCCGGCATCATTCACTGCTTCACAGGCACGCGCGCGTTTGCCGAAGCGGCAATCGAGCTTGGCTTTTATATTTCGTTTTCAGGCGTGGTCACTTTCAAAAAAGCCGAAGACCTGCGCGACACGGTGAAGGCGTTGCCGGCTGAAAAGATTTTGATCGAAACCGACAGCCCGTTCCTTGCGCCAGTCCCGTTTCGCGGGCGGCGCAACGAGCCTGTTTATGTCGTCGAAGTCGCGCGCGCGATAGGCGAGCTTCGAGGTCTTTCGACTGATGAGGTCGGGCGCATCACGTCAGAGAATTTCAAACGAATTTTTCGACAGCAATCGGAGGCACTACCGAATTGAGCAGCGCGACTATAGAATTTTCTCATCAAGAGTTGAGCTTGATTTTGTTTGCGCTCGAAGGCGAGCCTGCCCACAGCGTTGCGACCACTGAGCCTTCCTGCGAAGAAGCTTGCCCAATCACAGATCACCTCGAAGAGATGTTCGGCCTGTCTTCGCTTCCGCCGGAAAAACAATTGGCGCGGCATCTGAATAATCATATGCGCGAAGCCTTGATCGAAAGCGGAATGCTTGAATTGATGGCCGGTTTCAAGCCCGACGCCGAGCGCCCGATTACGGATGAAGATCAGGTGAAGATTCAACAGGCGAACGAAAGATTGAAGCAGTGGAGTTGCGAAATCAAATTAGAAACAACGGACAAAAAGACCTTGAGCGAAGCCGTCTCCCGATTGCCTCGCTCGGCGTGGCTCACCATGCCTCGAACATTGTGGCGACTCAAGAAGAAGCTCAAAACAAGTTGATATTAATCTACTGCGCGGCTTTTGACCCGCGCTCGCTTCTCGCCTTCGTGACTATATCTTTTATTTCTTTCATCAGCGTCGGGCCGTGATACGGTATGCCGTCTTTGATCGTCCATTCTACTCCGCCCGTGCGAGCGGTCTTGCCGTCGCGGATTTCGTCCACGCCTGTCGGATAAAGCACCTTGAGGTTTTCAAGCGGGTTGCCGTTGACGACGATCAGGTCCGCGAGGAAGCCCGCGCGCACGCGCCCTATTCGCTCCTCTTCGCCTAATATCCGAGCGTTGTTTCCGGTCGCGTGTTGAATCACTTTGATCGGATGAAAGCCTGCTTCCTGATGCAATTCCAATTCGCGTATCAGCCCGAAGCCATACATTTGATAGATGAAACCCGCGTCGTCGCCCACGCCTATAAGGCCGCCGCGCCGCTCGAATTCAACGAGCGTTCGCATCCATATGCGGTAGTTCTCTTTCCAGAAAGTTTCATCAGCCGAACTCCAGCCGATGAAGTACGAACCGTGATTCGCAGGATTCGGTTTGAAGTATTCTTCGAGCGTCGGGTGAAGATATTCTGCAAACCACGGCTGCGTCTGCGCGCGCTGCAAATCGCGGCTCGCTTCATAAATGTCCATCGTCGGAACCCATGCGACGCGCGCTTCGACCATCGCGTCCAGCACTTTCATCAATCGCTCAGGGCTGGCTTCGCGCCACAACCGCCCGGCATAGCGGAAGCGATCAACTTCGTTGTTATAGTTGTAAGACGAAGGAAAGTTCTGCACTCCGTTTTCAATCGCGGCATCAGGGATGCCGTACCAGTGCTCTATGCTCGTAGTTCCGAATTTGATGTCGTCCCACGCGTTGGTCTCTTCGACTCCGACGTGATGCGCAACGCGAAGATTAAGTTTGTGCGCTTCGTCTTCCATCGCACGCATGATGTCGCGGTCTGTGCCGAGAAGTTTTATTCCGTCCGCACCCATCTGCTTCAACTCTCGCACGCGAGCGCGAGCCTGCTCCGCGTTGCGCACGGGGCCGAGCGCCGTGAACATCGGATAAACAAATAAACGCGGTGCAATGATTTCGCCGCGCTTGCTCTGCTCGCGCAGGGCCAGCGTCTTTTTCGTATCGCTTCCGACATCGCGCACTGTCGTAATGCCGCAGGCGAGCCACATCTTAAACTCGTAATCGAGCGGCTGAGGCACGCCGCCGCGCTCGTCTTGAACGTGCCCGTGAGCGTTGATCAAACCGGGCAAAACATATCGGCCCGTCCCGTCAATCTCGATGTCGCCTGCGGGGCGTCGCGCGCGGCCAGCTTTCAGCGCAACAGGGTCGAGCGGCACGATCTCTGAAATCAGGTTGCCTTCGATGACGATGTCTTTCGGCCCCGAAGCAGGAGTGCCGTTGCCGTCGGCGATCATTGCGTTGCGAATAACCAGACGCGGATATCGCTTGCCTGTCGTTGGGGTTTGCTTCGCGGTTTGCGCGATTGCCGACTGTGCGGCGAGCACAATTGAAAGCGATAACACAAACACGAATCTGAAAACATGCCAGCTTGAATTGAGCATCGGGCGCTCCTGTTCTTACCAAAATTAAACCTGATTGCGTGCATTGTGCGCTGCCGCGTGGGCTTACGTCAATCAAACCGTGATGTGCGTTGCACGCTGGTTGCCGAGTGTGTCATGATGCGCAGCCGTATCTAAAAGAAAATCGAATGGGAAAGGCCAATAACTCCGTGAGAAAAAGTAAAAATCTGTTTGACATTGCGCTGACAGGAATAGGCATAGGAGGCTTTGAACAGATCACGCTTGAAACGCTCGAAGCGTTCAAGAAAGCGCGAATAATATTTCACCTCACATCGCATCACCAAAAGCTGAAGCGATATTGCAAACAAGTGGTCAATCTGGAAAAGAAATATTGGACAGGCGAAGTTGACACGGATGTTTACAGCCGACTGGCCGATCTGTTTCTGGACGAAGCCAAAAACGGGCCGGGCGTAGTCGCAGTCGGCGACGGACATCCTGCGTTTTATGACGATGTGACCTGGGATGTTTATCGTAGAGGACGAAAGCGCGGGCTTGATGTCAGAATACTTCCTGCAATCTCGTGCCTGGATTCGATGGCGGCCAATTGCGATCTTGAGATCAATACAAATGGATTGCAGATAGTTGACGCGACCGTAATCGTTGTCGCAAACCACAAAATCAATCCTTTTGTAGACACGCTTGTTATGCAGATAGGATGGTTCGATACCCTTCTCTTATACGATGTGTCGTACAGCAAAAAAGAGAGATTCCAGCCCGTGATAAATTACCTGACACAGTTTTATCCTGAAACGCATAAGATCAGAATTCTTCGAGCGCCGTATGACAAGAGCGAAACGCCGACCATCATAACGACAAGCATTCGCTCGCTTGGCCGACATCACAAAGAGATTTTGACAAGCTCGTGTCTTTTCATCCCCGCGCTTGAACGTCCTGACGATGCGCCTTCGCTTGATGAAACATTCGTAGAGCGCGCGGGAGACGAAAAGCATTTGAGAGAAATCGCTGTGCTCGATGAATAATCTCGTCAATGGGCGCTCCTAATCAATGCACGCGACGGGTGTAGCCTTGCCAGTATTTCTCGCGCAGTTCTTTCTTCAGAATCTTCCCGGTGCCGCCCTTCGGCAGCGAATCGAAGAACTCTATGGACTTGGGAACCTTGAATCCCGGCAGGCGAGTCCGGCAGTGCTCGATCAATTCCTGCTCTGTAAGCGATTCGCCCGGCTTTAACACGACAAGCGCCTTCGGCACTTCGCCCCAACGGTCATCAGGCACAGCCACGACCGCGCATTCAAAGACTGACGCGTGCGAATAGACCGCTTTTTCAACTTCAATCGAAGCGATGTTCTCGCCGCCCGAAATGATTATGTCCTTCTTGCGATCAACGATCAGAAAATATCCTTCTTCGTCAACTATGGCCATGTCGCCCGTATGCAGCCAGCCGCCGCGCATCACGTTCGCCGTATCTTCGGGCTGCTTCCAATAACCCGCCATCACGTTGTCTGCGCGCACGACCACCTCGCCGACGCTCTGGCCGTCGTGCGCTACGGGTTTATCGTCCGCGTCAAAGATGTCTATCTCGACGCCGGGCATCGGGTAGCCTGCCATCGCCTGACGCCGCCATCGCTCTTCGTCACTGAGGTCTGTCAGGTGATCTTTGATAAACGACTGCGTCAACACGGGCGTCGTTTCCGTCAACCCGTAGCCGCCATAACATCGGCAGCCGAGTTTTGCTTCGACATCGCGCATCAGTTCCACTGGCGAAGCCGCGCCGCCTATGGCGATGTAATCGAGGCTCGACAGATCATACTCTTTGATCTTCGGATGATTGATCAGCGCCGTCGCCATAGTCGGAACCATAGCGAAGTTAGTCACGCGCTCGCGCTGGATCAATTCCAGAACTTCGGTTGTGTCGAACTTCTTCATCACGACGTGCCGCGCGCCCATGCAGGTCAGCGTGTGCGGCGTGCCCCAGCCGTTGACGTGAAACAGCGGAATGGTGTGGAGCTGAACGATTGACTCTTTCACGCCGAGTCCGGCTATAACCTGCAGGGCGTGCATGTAAAGTATGCGATGAGTCATCATCACGCCTTTGGGGTTTGCAGTCGTGCCCGACGTGTAGAAAAGCTCTGCAAGGTCATCGTCTTTGATATCATCAGGCGGCGTGAAATCGGCTCCAGCGGCCTGTATCAGGGTTTCGTAGGTATCGGCGTCGCCTGTTCCTGATTCGAGCGGGATGAAATATTTGACCGTCGGAGTTTGACTGCGAATGGCTTCGACGATGGGCAGAAAGTCGCTGTTATAAAACAGCGCTACAGATTCCGAATCATTCAAGATGAACCCGATTTCCTGCGGCGTCAGGCGAATGTTGAGCGGCAGCAATACCGCGCCCATCTGCACGACTCCATAATAAGCCGTCAATAATTCGTGGCTGTTGTAACCGAGCCACGCCACGCGGTCGCCACGTTTGACTCCGAGCGTTGCGAGCGCATTCGACAAACGATCACAACGTTTGCCGTATTCGCCATAAGTGAGACGGACATCGCCATCTACGATTCCGATTTTGTTTGCGAATAAGGATTCAGCTCGTTTTTTGAATCTGATTGGAGTAAGGGTCAAGTTCATTCCGTATATCTCCGAAAGGTGAAATTGTGAAGTTTTAGGGAATGGAGTCTAACACAAAGGGGCGGGAACTGAAAAATCTATGGCTTTCTGATGCGGCTGAAAACGGTAGCGAGCGGGTCAGTAGTCAAGCCAACCCGCTCGCTATCGTTCGCGGTACTGTTACAGTCAATCGGTTATCTCAGTCTGCTAGTCGGGTCGCCAAACAGTATCCATGTTTGCCGAACGTCCGAATTGCCGATAGCGGCTTTAGCTCTTGCCATCGCCTGACCAAGAGTCTGCCCGCCTGCGAACAACTGACGATATGCCTCCTGATTCATCAACGTCTGCGTTTCCGGCATCGTCATGCCGGATGATGCCCACACGGCCACGGCTCCGCCATCAGCTTTCAACAACGACTCGGCTAAACTTTCAGCCGAGGGATCTGCAAAATATCCGTTCAGGCAAGTCATCGTTACAAACAACGACAGGCTTTGAGAGTTGCCAAGCGACTCCATGTCTTCCGATGCCAGAATGCTTCCTCTCCACAGGCTGACAGACCCGTGCCCTGTGTAGTTGACTATCTTCGGCCCCCGGCTGATGGCTTCAAGCAATTGCGTCTTCGCCGTGAAGTCATCCATGAGGCTTCGATCAATCTCTTGCACTTTCAGATTAGACGGAATCAAGGTTCGCAGTTGCCCGTTTGCGCCTCGGAAGTCGTAGGTGTCGCTCTTGTCCGCCACAAGCAGCATCAATCCTGACGGCGGGGATTGATCATAGCTGATGATCTTCGCCGCCAGATTCGCCGCCTGCTGTGCGTCGCGTATGGGCAAACGACCGAGCGCCATGTCTTCCACGCCGTCTCCGTTGAAATCGGCAAGCCAGGAATCCGAAACCGCCTCCATCAACTGCGTGTCTATCAGTTTCGTCGGAACGAAATCCGAATTCCCGAAGCCGAGATAATTCTTCGGGTCATAGCTGGCATCTGCCGCTAACAGCACGAAGCGCGGCGCTTTCTTCCACGTCGTCGCGGCGTAATAGAGGAAGTCCTTCAAGGCTTGAGGAGTCTTCTGCCCATAGCTGAATTCGTTATAGACAGATTCTATGTCAACCATCGCCACCGACAGCCCTTGCTTCTGTCGCCAGAGTCTCAGCGGTTCGAGGCTGCTCAGAAATTCGTTACGAGAGATGATGAGCAGGTCGGCTCCATTCACAGGCTGTCGCAGGCTGGACGGTCTGCTCATTGCCAGACCAGCGGCTCTCGCGGCTTGATCGTTGGTTAATGCCAGCAACGTCCTGCTGTTTGTATCAGGAGCGGTAAAGGTGATTGAGTGACCTGACTTCTGCTGTTGAATAGTCCCGCTCACCTCTCGAACAGCAGATGGAGTGGTGATGTCAAAGACTCGAATCTGGTTGTTGTTGAAGCCGTCAATAGTCACCTGCTGGCGGCCTGTCGCAGTCAGCCGCAGCATGTTGTTGTCGGCTGTGTAACTGTGTTGATAGGTCACGCGAATATAGTCAACAAGACAGATGTCGCTTGGGCCTCCCAGCGGCGTCAGCTTCACCTGATTCTGCCCTTCTTTCAACAGCGATTGTTGAATAGTGAATTTGCCCACGCCTTGTGACTGCCCTGCGAACATGATCTCTCCGGCATCTGTGCCGTTGATCTGAGCTTTTACTCTGTGTGGGAACACCGTCACGCCTTGCAACGCAACTTCGAGTGTAGCTTGCCCGCCCGATGGTTGAAGGTGCTGCAACGTGAGCGATTGATCGACAGGGTCGCGAGCGATGACCGCGCCGAAGAAATTCTCTTTCTCGCCGTTTAGCAAGCCTGAGAAATATACAGTCTTGTCTCGTCGCTCGACCGTGTATTGGAATCCGCCGGTTGTGGGCAATCCACCCAGACTCTTGATTTGCTGGATGCGTTTGCCCGGCTGCGTGCCTGCCACAAGCCAGTAGACGCGAGCATCCGCAGAAGCCGTGTTCAATCCCATGCCGTAAAACTCTATCGCAGAGAGGTTCCCGTTTTGCTGTATGACAGAGAGGGGTTGTTCCTGCCCGTCTACGAATAGCTGCAAGAGGTTCGGATCAACGTTAGTATTGAATCCAGCGGCAACCAGTTCAGGCTGTCCTACTCGATACCAGCCCTCCTGTTTGACAGACATCTTGACCGCGAGTTGATCTGTGATGGCGGCTTGAGTTTTGAAACGCGCAGTCGTGAGCTTGCCAAGTTTTGCCGCCGTCTCTACAGGCGCGCTCGTGTCTTGTGTGCTCGCGCCTGAGTTAAGCTCGCCGATCAGCTTGGAGTTCTGCTGGCCCAGAGCGCTCAATTGCTTGCCGGAAACAACCGGTCTGATCGGCCCGTGCCACGTGCTTGACCCGTCGAGGCTCATCGCTTCGAGCCAGTACTGGGCATCAGGGCCAGCCTGCCCTTGCGTGTCGCGCCACGCGTAAGAGCGGCCCGCGCCAAGCACAGTTCTCGATCCTACGAAGAGCGCAGACCCGGCTACAAGGTCGGGCGTCACGCGGGTGCGGCTGCCGTTTTCATCTCGATAGATGTTGAAGCCGAGGTTTGCCGCTTCATAGCCCGTCTGCCAGCGCAACACGTTGCTGCTGTTGCCGCCTTTACTGTTCACATTATTCGCGAAGCTGTCGGCTGTGAACGAGACCAGATGAACGTCAGTGGGCGCGGCTGGTTCCGCAAGCGTCCAATCAGAGAATGAAGTCACACCCGTAATGGTTGCCGTGTTGGCTGCGGTATTGACCGTCCCGCCGGGCGCTGTGAACGAGCCGTCAAATTTCCAGATGAAGAAAAACGACTCGTTGGCCGTGCCGGGAATATCTGTCGGGTCAAGATAAGTAAACGTCAAGTCTGCCGTCACGCCGGTCGCCGTCAACGTCCAGTATCTCTGCAACGCCTTTGTAGGATCGGCAATGTTAGGCTGCGGCCCCTGCACTGCTTTGGCGGTGAAGTTTGCCGGGAAAGTTCCTGCGGTGACGTTGACCGCAACAGGAGAGAATCCGTTGGCGGTTCCGACCTCGAAAGTCTTGTTGCCCGCCGCCGCATAGACCTTCCTTAGATTGCCGATGACGTGACCGACCGTGCGAGCGACCGTGCTTGTCGCGCTGATGATCACAGTATTGGCGTTGGTCGTGAGATTGCCTATCGTGAAGGTAAGCGTGCTGGTTGCGGTCGTGGGAGTGAGCGTCAGGTCGCCACCCGCTAAGGTCACGCCATTAGTGTTATTGACCGTCATGTTGGTGATCGTTCTCGATGGTGGAATTTCAGGCCCCGTGGTGCGGCCCGTTCCTTCTTGCGCATAGAGAAGCGTTTGCCCGCCCGTGCCGATGTTGAAGGTCGGCGCTACGTCGAAGTTGCCAGCGGTGTCCGGGCTGCCTGTCAAACCATACTGAACCACGCCGACGGTCGTGCCACCGTTGCCGAGCGTTATCTTATTAGCGTTAGTGAGGCCGCCGTGGAAGAAGTTGACGCGCTGCGTGATGATCCCGTTCGACGCCGGATCAATCGTCACCCCGGCAACGTTGTCTACCGTCAGGTCAACCGAGCCGGTGGCCGTTACAATCGTAGTTGTGCCGCTGCCAGTATAGGTCTGCGGGCCGACGCCGCCGAGGAAGTAGAAACGCCCGCCGCTGGTCGGTATGGTGATTGTCCCATTGTTGGTAATCATCGCGCCGACGATGAGCCAAATGTTCGCGCCTCCGTTGATAGAACAACCAGTATTGACCGTTACATTGCCGAACGTGTTCATCTGGGAAATTAGAATCACATTCTTGTTGTTGGTCGTGTTGTTAAGGACGAGAGCCGGAACCTGTCCGCCAATGCGGAAATCGAAGTTGCCTGCATTGCCTGTTGTGGCGGCAGTCCCTACGTTCAGCGTTCCGCCCGTAATATTGGCCGTGCCCAAAACACTATAGTCGCGCCTGTTTGCTGCTGTGGCTGTGGAGTTGATCTGAACCAGATTGATCGTCCCGTTGCTCATGTTGAAAACTGCGCCTGCAGAGGTCAACCCAAAAGACTGACTCAATGAACCCGCATTCCCAACAGTACAAACATTCACAGTGCCGCCCGACTGCGTATAGGTGACAGCGTTGGCTGTAAGCAGCCGTCCCGCGATGTTGGTTGTACCACCCTCAATAGTGAACACAGCGCCAGTGCCAGCGCCCATCGCATTGCCGGAAGCACTGCCGATGTTGAACGTGCCCTGTGAGACTCTGAGCAAGCCGTTGTTAGTCGGCGAACCGTTCTGGCCCGACACTGTGAAATTCGGATTGTTCAACCAAATGCCCGTTGTTGCGCCGATTGCGTAGACGGCGGTGGTAAATACTCTCCCCGCCACCGTGAACGTACCGGAGATTTTGAGTGTGCCGTTGGTCAAGGTTAAGAACGCCATCGGCGTGCCGTCCGTGGTTGTTCCCTGCACACTGAAGTTCGATGTGTTCAACTCAAGCGTATTCGCGCTGGACGTGCCTTTGTTGATGGTCATCGTTCGGATGTCTGTGGTTGCGCCTGTGCCGCTGAACGTGTTGTTGGCCGCGCCTGTAAAAGTGATGTTAGCGCCTGCCGTGTTGGCGTTGGTGCTGAAATCGAGCACGCCATTGTTGGTCAAATCCGTGCCGACAGAAAGGATGTGTCCGGTCTGCGTGCCTGCAGGGTTGGATTGGAATGTTCCGCCCGAATTTATCGTTACCGCTTGTCCTACGGTTAAAGTTCTCGCCGTTGTTGTTTCGAACTGCAATGTAGCGCCGCTTTGAATTGTCAAATTCAAAGCGTTGCTCGAATCAATCGTTACGGTCGCCCCTGTAACAATCGTGACATTGTCACCCGACCCCGGAACCACGCCGCCGACCCACGTCGCCCCTGTGTTCCAGTTGCCGCCTGCGGGTGTAGACATAATGTTACCTGCCGCTGCTGTCATCTGGCTGCCGGAAAGCACAGTGCTCAACGCGCCCTCCGTAACGGCAAAGACTCGCCAGAAATAAGTAGTGCTGGGGTTAAGCCCCGTGACATTCTGCGATGTCGCGTTGGCCGCCGTCTGTGTGATGAAAGTAAAATTCGTGCCGTCGGTTGACTGATAGATCACGTAGCCGACTTCGTTAGTCGCGTTGTCTGTCCAATTCAGCGTCATCGAAAGCGCAGTGACTGCCGTAAAATTCAAAGCGGTCGGGGCCGCCGGAATGTTCGGCGTTAAGGTGTATTGGGTTCCTGCCGCGATTGCAGCCACGTTAGCATTGCTGGAGGCGGCATAGGAAACGGTCGGGCCAGCAGTGGTGACGCTGGCAAAAGAGGTGGATGACGAGCCGATGCCCACTCCATAGCCGGTATTCCCGTTATCGTTGGTCGTGGTGCCGCCGTTGACCATCTGGATCACGCCGGTCGATTCAAACAACCACAGTTGATAGGTTCCTCGAACAGTCGTCGAACATGCAACCGTGACGTTGTCGAACTGCACCATGTTCAACCATTCGACTACCAGCTTGCGATTGGGGGCGCTGCCAACAACCTTGAAGTGCACTTTGCCCGCTACGCCAGTGCACATATCGTCCCAGTAAGCCGACATCTTCGGGTTATTGGTGGTCGTGGCGAAATCGTTCGTTCGCCCTGACGCGCCGTTGTTGACGGCAACCGCGCCCAGTCCGAAAAGGCCGTTGGCGTTTACGGAAAATTGCGTCTGGCGCACCCCGTCAAACCAGAATTCAAAGCCGATGTTGGTCACAGCAGAAGCCGTGTCGTCCTGATTGGCAGCAACCAGTTGCGTTGTCCCGCTCGACATATCTTCGAGCGGAACGCCCGCGGCATTGGTAAACGGATAGGTTGTTACAGTAACCAGATTCGGAGTAGCCACGGGGTCGGTCTGACCCGGAGAGCCGCCGATCTTATTTTCATTAGACTTTTCACTAGACTTTTCAATAAGCGACTGTCTAGCTCTGCCAACATCCAGCACCACGCGGCTAGCTAGCTGGTTCGGTGCGGTATCACTTTGCATGGACGCATTGACAGTTGCCAGAACATACATGATGGGAATCACGCCGATGATTAATAACCGGGCAAAATATTTTCTTATCGCTGTGGGGGCTGTTACTTTCATGGTTCCTCCGCTCGCCTGTGAATAATTTGAACACGTCGCCGCGAGCTTTGACTTATTCAGTCAGAGCCTTTTCTAATCCCTTGCTCGCGACCCGAAGTTGTGAGTGACAAAACTGATGCCAGCCAGAAACTACAAACCTGAAGATTGCTTTTAAGTAACGATTACAACTCGCTAACAGACTGCTTTATGATGGACGCTAATTTATGCTTTTCTGTCTATTTAGTCAAACTAAAAAGCTCTTATTTTTGTCCCTTTTCCGTATTTTTGCCTTCAACCGATGTGCCGCGTCTGACCTTGCCAGTACCGTTCGCGCAATTGCTTCTTCAGAATTTTTCCCGTCCCGCCTTTGGGCAATTCTCCTTCGATGATCTCAACCGAGCGCGGCACTTTGTAATTGGCAAGTCGCTCGCGGCAAAACTCTATCAATTCGTCAGTCGCAACCGTCCGGCCATCGCGCAAGGTGATGCAGGCATGCACGGCTTCGCCCCAGTTGGGGTCGGGTATGGGAATCACGGCTGCTTCTTTAACGCTTGGGTGAGCATAAAGCACGGCTTCGACTTCCGTAGAAAAAACATTCTCGCCGCCCGTCACTATCATATCTTTCTTGCGATCAACGAGGTAGATGTACCCGTCTTCATCAACAGTCGCAAGGTCGCCCGTGTGAAGCCAGCCGTCAATTACAGCGTTGGCGGTATCTTCTTCGCGTTTCCAGTAACCGAGCATGATGTTGGGGCCGCGCGCGATGATCTCGCCCACTTCGCCGGGGCTCACGTCGCGGCCATCGAAATCTACGACGCGCACATCGACTCCGGGCACAGGCTTGCCGCAGGAGGCGAGCCGTCTTTCGCTCTTTTCATCCGTGATTATGTGGTCTTCCGGTTTGAGCACAGTCAAAAGCGGCGAGGCTTCCGTCAGCCCATAGCCTTGCCCGAAATCACAGGCGAATGTCTTCATCGCGCGGCGCAACAGGTCAGGCGCGATGGGCGATGCGCCGTACGTGATGCGGCGAAGCGCCGACAGATCGTAAGAGCCAACGTCAGGCACTTGCAGCAGAAAATTGATCATCGTCGGCACAAGCAGGACGTTTGTTACGCGTTCGCCCTGCAAAGTGTCGAGCACGGCCTTTGGATCAAATCTCGGGATGAAGACCTGCGTACACGCATGCGCCGTGTTCAAGAACACGGCTGCGCCATCCGCGAGGTGAAACATCGGCGCAGCGTGCAAATAAATTTCGTCCGGCTGATACTCGTAGACGCTCTCAGAGTGTTTAATATTCGACAGCATGTTTTTGTGCGTCAGCATCACGCCCTTTGGTTCAGCCGTCGTGCCCGAAGTGTAGAACAGCCCTAACAATTCATCATCACTGATTTCAGGCGCGGGCGCATAGGCCTCTGCCTGAGCGATAAATTCGTCATAGCTGATGTAGCCATCGCGCTTGTCATCGCTCATCAAGATGAAATGCTCGACCGTTTCTAGAGAGGATCGAATTTCGTCAACGAGCGGCGCAAGCAGCGGGTCAACTGCGATGGCGCGCGACTCGGAATGATCCAGAATGTATTTGACCTCACGGGCGGGAATGCGAAAGTTCACAGGCACTACCGAAGCGCCGATTTGCGGCACTGCGTAATAAAGCTCGAAGAAGCGATGGCAGTTGAGCGAAAGGACGGCCACACGATCACCGCGATTAATCCCAAGTCTCGTTAGCGCGCTCGATAAGCGATTCACGCGCTCGCCCACTTCCGCAAAATTCAGCCGCACGGTTCCGCACACAATGGCTGGCTTCGCCGGGTTCGAGGCTATTGATCGATTCAGCCCTTCGATGATGCTCATAGATTTTCTCCGCCTTGCAAGTCACTACAGACGTATAATTTGTACCTCAAGCGTTGGCTACAATCGCACAGGTAACGCCGCGTTGTAAAGGCAGGCAACGTGCCGCGTGCGCGACAATGGTTGCGCCCGTTTCAGATCAACTTTTCGCCCCTGATAATCGTAGGGATAATTGACCTGGACAAAGCCAACAGTTATAACTGAATGGAGTAGCATGGCAATGACTTCGACCCCACAGGTGAGTGCTCAAACAAGCGCAACGAAAGAGGAACGTCGTGGGTACGCCGGGTTCCTCGAATACATTTCTGTTGCCTTGGACTCTTTGCGCACAAATAAGCTGCGCTCGTTTCTGACGCTGCTTGGCATCACCATCGGCATCACCTCCATCATCTCTGTCATCTCGCTGATTCAGGGAATGGATAAGTACTGGAAGACGAAAGTGTCCAACTTCGGGCCGAACACTTTCGTGATTACACAATTCCCCATTATCACGGATTTCGATAAGCTCATCGAAGCGATGCGGCGCAACCCGGATGTTCACGCCGAAGACGCGGAAGCGATTCGCCGCTTCTGTACGGCCTGCGAAGATGTTGGCATCGAAACCCACAGGAACGTTCGCGTCCGCTATGGCAAGCAATCGCTCGATGAAATCGATATGGGCGGTATGACGACCAACATAATGGACATCGAAGGGAAAAACGTTGATGTGGGGCGCAGCTTCGTGGATTGGGAAGACGAGCACTCGCGCTTCGTCACTGTGATCGGCTCGGAGGTTGCGGAAAAGCTATTCACGGGCGCTGATCCAATAAACAAGAGCATCCAGATAGACGACCACTGGTACACGGTCATCGGAGTCGGAGAGCGGCGCGGAACTGTGTTCGGATTTTCGCAGGACAATTATGTGAAGGTTCCGCTTTCGACTTATCAAAAGATTTATGGCTCGCGCAGGACTGTGAATTTTACGATCAAAGCCCGCGAGGGCCAGATGCAGCAGGCCGAAGACCAGACGCGGATGGCAATGCGTACGCTGCACAAGTTGGGTTTTAACGAAGAAGATGATTTCGGAGTCATTACATCGGAAGGCGTCAACAAATTGTTCTCGGATCTGACGAGCGCTATTTTTTCAGTCTCGATTTTCGTCGTCGGCATATCGCTCGTAGTCGGCGGCATAGTGATAATGAACATCATGCTCGTGTCCGTGGTCGAGCGCACGAAAGAGATAGGCATTCGTAAAGCGGTAGGAGCGCGGCAGCAGGATGTGGTGAATCAGTTTCTGGTCGAATCGGTCGTGTTGTGCTGTGCGGGCGGATTGCTCGGCATAATCGCGGCGTACTGCATATCGTGGTTGCTTGCGACCTTTACGCCGATGCCAAGCTCATTTCCGACGTGGGCGCCGCTGGTGGCATTCGTGCTCTGCACGGTCATCGGATTGTTTTTCGGCATCTATCCCGCGCGTCGCGCCGGTCGCCTAGACCCAATCGAAGCTCTGAGAGTGGAATGAACTGGTCGAGCATAAGAGAGAATACACATCTCGCGATGGCGACGCTTGGGGCGCATCGGTTTCGCGCAGCGCTCACAATACTCGGCGTCTTCATCGGCGTGCTTGTGATCGTAGCGATGGCGGCTGTGTTGAATGGCTTTCGCCAGTCCGTGCTCGATCAAGCTGAAAGCTTCGGCACGCGCAACGTCTACATCTGGCGCTACCCGTTTATCATGACGAGCAAGCCGCCTGCCGAAGTGCTCAACCGCAAGCCGCTCACGCTCGCAGACGCGACGGCAATCGAGCAGGAAGTCGCGGCGGTCGAATATGTCTACGCGGGGCTGATCTACGGAATACCGCTGCCGGGCGAAATGCCGCCTATGCCGCCCGAAACAAAATACAAAGACCGTTTGACCAGACGAGCGCGCATGGTCGGCAATTTCCCCGTAGCCGAACTGGTGATGAATGTTGCAGTAAATGAAGGGCGATATTTCACCGAGTCCGAAAACCAGCATCGCGCGACGGTCTGCGTGCTGGCTTTCAACATGGTCGAAGCGCTCTTTCCAAACGAGTCCCCCATCGGCAAGACGATCAACGTCGGCGGCCAGGACTTCACGGTCGTCGGCACAGTCAAAAAGCAAAAGTCCGGCCCGTTCGGATCAGAGAATCAGGAAGACAACGATATATTCATCCCCTACTGGACTTTTCATAAGATGTATCCGACGACGGACGACCACTTCATCATCGTGCGCATGCGCGAAGGCCGCATGAAAGAAGGCATAGAGGGGATCGAACGCGTGCTTCGCCGCCAGCGCAACATTCCTTTGAACGAAGATAATAACTTTGAGATAGGAACACCCGAATCCTTCATCTCGACATTCGATGACATAGTCGGGCTGGTTTTCGTTGTGATGATAATCATGTCAATGGTTGCGTTCATAGTCGGCGGCGTGGGCGTGATGAACATAATGCTCGTAGCCGTGACTGAACGCACCCGCGAGATAGGCATTCGCAAGGCAGTAGGCGCGCGTCGCGCAGACATCATCTGGCAATTTTTGACCGAAGCGGTAACGCTTACTGGAGCGGGCGGAATAGCAGGGTTATTGTTCGGATGGGGGCTTGCGTGGCTGGTTTCGACATTGATCCCCGCGCTCGTGATGAGGATACCGTTTTGGGCCGCAGCATTTGGCTTTTTCGGCTCGGTCGCCGTGGGGGTAATCTTCGGCCTGTGGCCCGCAGTAAAAGCCGCCCGGCTCGACCCGATCACTGCGCTCAGGCACGAGTGATTTCTAAGAAACTGTTTTAGCAGTCCCGTCAGGGACGACCTGTCTATAGTTACAGCATCCGTAATATTTCCTGTAGCTCCGTAGGAGCGACCTATTGATTCAGAGGTCGCTCCTACGGAGCTACAGATTACTTGTTCGATTGCTGCTATAGACAGGTCGCTCCTACGGAGCTACACGAAACGGATTCCAAACAATTCAACCATTTTTCAATCGCCCGACGCGCCTTTGATCGCCCGGCCCTCGCGCATTTCAGCGACGAGATTCGAGGCATGCAATAAACTCTCAAAGGTTCCCGCATCAGTCCACCATCCGTTGATCACATCCCACGTCAGGTCGCCTGCTTCGATGTAAGCGTTATTCACATCTGTGATTTCAAGCTCGCCTCGCCCGCTCGGCTTGAGCGTTTTGATTATGTCGAATACGCGATTGTCGTACATATAAACGCCGATCACCGCATAAGCGGATTTCGGGTTAGTCGGTTTTTCTTCTACGCGGACGACGCGGCCATCTTCGATTACAGGAACGCCGAAACGCTGAGGGTCGCTCACTTCGCTCAACAATATTTTCGCGCCAGAGCCTTGATGCCGAAATTTCCTGATGAATGTTGCGATGCTGTTTTGAAGTATATTATCGCCTAGCACAACGCACACAGGCTCTTTTTCTGCGAAGTCTTTTGCAAGCGAAAGCGCCGCAGCGATTCCGCCTTCGCCTTCCTGATAAGCGTAATGGATGCGGCTCAGGCCGAACTCCGCGCCATTGCGCAGAAGCTTCAGAAAGTCGCCCGCGCTGTTGCCGCCTGTGACGATCAGTATGTCTTTAATGCCCGCTTCAACCAGTGTATGAATCGGAAAGAAGATCATCGGCTGATTGTAAACCGGCAACAGATGTTTGTTTGTAATGTTAGTCAACGGGGCGAGCCGCGTGCCGAGCCCGCCTGCTAAAACAATTCCTTTCATTCAAGACCTCTCAATAAAATTGCAGTAAAAATA
>DATEKX010000175.1:0-2463 GCA_035277165.1 Blastocatellia bacterium
GCCGCTGAACTTACTCGCACAAGCATGATGGAACAGCTTGACCGCGCCTTACGCGAAGGCGCAGATGCCCGCGCTGAAAATCGCTCGCTGCGAAATGAAAACGACCGGATGCGCAATGACATGGATCGTTTGAGCCGGGAACTTGCGCAAGCGCGAGCGACAATCACTGATTTGCAAGCGCAGACATCTTCGGCCAGCGCGAGGCTCAACGAAACCAATTCGCGCATCGAGGCGATGGAGCGCGAAGCAAACGAGAAGCGCGAGGCCGCTGCCCGTCGCCTCAGATTTACCGAATTGCAAGCGGCTGTTGGAACCATATTGACAGTAAAGCCGACTGCGAACGGATTCATCGCAGTGCTGCCCGATACTATGTTCGTGACAAATCAAGCGACTCTTCATCTCAGGGCGAAGGCAAAGATGGATGCGCTCGGTCAAGCTCTGGCCGCTAATCGTGATGTGATCTTTACAATCGAAGGTCACTCGGATGCGCGCCCTCTGGCCGACAGTTTTGCGCTTGGTCGCGCGCAAGCCGTTGCCGATTACATAGCCGCATTCGGCGTATCGCGAACAAATTTCAAAGTCGAATCGCGCGGCGCGGCGGTTCCCCTCTCAACTAAGAGAACAGTGGCGGCAAAGGCACAGAATCGCAGGGTGGAAATAATATTTGTCCAGCCGTAATCAGGCAGGAGGAAGACAGTAAGTTGAATAAGACAATTTCAAGCAATGGCGGTCGAGGAATTGTCTTAGCAATTTTTTCGCTCCTTGCCGTAGTTCCGCTTGTGAGCGCGGCTGTCGCTGATCAGGATGCCAAGGCAGCACAGAAAGCCCCTGATACTGCCGAAGCTCATCTCAAGAAAGCTGACGAAGCCTTTGCTTCCAGAAAGCTCAACATAGCCAAAGATGAAGCAAAACGCGCGCTCAAACTCGAAAAGAATTCACCCGTTGCTCATTTGATGCTTGCTCTCGTTTATAGAGCGCAGAACAAACCAAAGGATGCGCTTAAAAGCATCAAAGAGGCGATCAAGTACAGGCAGAACTATGCCTATGCTCATTACCTGCTGGCGGTCTTGCTATATGAAAGGCATGATCCTAAGGAATTGGCAAAGGATATCAAACAATCAAACGAAGAGATAGACCTTGCAATAAGTCAGGGGATAGCTTACGCGGGCGCCTTTGTCTTAAAAGGCACATTGGCGATAGCGGCGGGAAAATTCGAGACGGCTCTGGAAGTTTACAAAAAAGCTCGCGAGATAATCAGCCCTAATGACCCGGAATTGCCATTGCTGCAAGAACAGATCACGGCTTTAGAAAGCTATATCGATTTCAAAGCTCACAAAGATAACGCCGCTTACAAGCGGCCAGTGCCTCTCAACCGCCCTATGCCCAATTACACGGAAGAGGCTCGCCTCAGGAAAATTCAGGGAGTGGTGAGGACTAGAATATTTGTTGACGAGCGAGGTGATGTGAAATCAATCCTTCTCATCTCGCGCCTCGGGCACGGCCTCGATCAGGAAGCTATTTGGGCGACGATGCGGCTCAAATTCACGCCAGCGACAAAAGATGGCAAGCCTGTTCCATACTGGGTGGGAGTTGATGTCGAATTTAATCTCAGGTGAAGCTATGGCACAGAGCGAGATTCAACCGTCATGCAGCATGGAGTTCGCATTGATATTTTTCTCTGCAACGGTTTATGCTTCATTTGTATAAGCGAAAGGAAAATAAAACATGGTTAACGTAGCGTTGTTCGTTCGACTGGAAGCAAAATCCGGCAAAGAGGAAGAAGTCGAAAGCTTTCTTAAAAGCGGTCTCGCAATCGTAGAGCAAGAACCCGCGACGACCGCGTGGTTTGCAATCCGTTTTGGCCCGACGACCTTTGGCATCTTCGACGCCTTCCCTGATGAGGCGGGACGGCAAGCGCATCTTTCGGGTCAGGTCGCCGCTGCGCTGATGGCGAAAGCTCCAGAACTGCTGGCCGAGCCGCCTTCCATCGAAAAGGTAGACGTGCTTGCGGCCAAGCTCCCTTAATGGATTGCGGCGAGTTGGAATTTCTTTCAATAACGGTTTATGCTTCGTTGAGAACAGACGAGGTGAAAAACAATGTATTGCCCAAATTGCGCAACGGCAAATGCTGAACAGGTAAAATTCTGCCGCTCCTGCGGCGCGAATCTTTCGCTAGTGCCACAGGCGATGACCGGTAAATTCCCGGAAGTCCGCGATACAGAAAGGCGCGGCAGACACAGGAACAGACACGGGCGTGATGAGGACAAACCGCCGAACCTTGCTAAAGGAATCACGCAGCTCATCACGGGCGTGGGCTTTCTGGTGGCTGCTCTCGCGATCTTTTTCAGTCCGGGCGGTCGAGGCTGGTGGTGGGCAATGCTATTTCCGGCATTTTCTCTAATCGGCAAAGGCGTCGCAGACATTGTCACTGTAAGGACTACGATGAACCTTTCTCGCGGCACT
>DATEKX010000176.1:0-3166 GCA_035277165.1 Blastocatellia bacterium
CGCGAAGTCGTTCGCATAATCACACCGGGCACAGCGATTGATTCGCAGTTGTTGGATGCGCGAGAGAATAGTTATCTGGCTGCGGTCTTTGGCTCAGGCTCAGGCATGTCGGCTGCGTTCCTCGATCTTTCAACCGCTGAGTTTGTCACAACGCAATTCGCAGGCGAGTCCGCGTGGGAACGAGTGCTCGAACAACTCGATTGCTTCAGCCCGCGCGAGATCATCTTTCCCAAATCGCTTGAGCCGATGTTCAAGTCCGGCGCAAAGCGGGACGAAGAAAACAACACGGTCACGAGCGAAAAAAGCGCCCTTCCCTCTTCGTTCACTGCGTCAGGCAATCAGCCGTCGCTCAATCCCGTAGACGAGTGGTGCTTCTCTTACGAGCACGCGCGCGACCTCATCCTTTCGCATTACGATGTCGCATCGCTTGATGGCTTCGGCCTCTCAGGGCGCGAGCTTGCAGTCACGGCGGCGGGCGCTGTGCTGCACTACGTTCGCGAGACTCAGAAAGCAGACGCGGCGCACATCACGAGCCTCTCTTACTTCGAGCCGAACGAATATTTGATTCTCGATTCGCCGACGGTTCGCAACCTCGAACTGGTCGAAGCTCTTGACGGCTCGCGCGGGCGCACGCTTCTCGGCGTGCTCGATGAAACAGTCACGGGTATGGGTTCGCGGCTGTTGAAGCAGTGGTTATTGCGCCCTTCGATGAAGATCGGTGAGTTGAATGCGAGGCTTGATGCCACGGACGAGTTGAAGACTGCGCTGATACTGCGCGACCGGCTGCGCGAAGAATTAAAGCAGGTGTCTGATCTGGAACGATTGATGGCGCGCATCAGTCTGGGGCGCGCAACGCCGCGTGATCTCGTCGCGTTAAAGAATTCCGCAGACGCAATCCCTCAGATCAAAGAGATGCTCGGAGACGCGAACTCTTCGCTGCTCGAAGTGCTAGCCGAAAATCTCGACGAGCTTTCGGACTTGCGCGACCTTATAGGCGCAAGCATAGATGATGAACCACCTGCGACGATGGCTGATGGCGGCTACATTCGCGCAGGCTACAACGCGGAGCTTGATGAACTGCGCGAGCTTGCTACGTCGAGCAAGACGATCATCGCGCGCATCGAAGCGCGCGAACGAGCGCGCACAGGGATTGCCTCTCTCAAAGTAAAGTTCAACAACGTATTCGGCTACTTCATCGAAATCAGCAAATCGAATATCAAGAGCGTGCCTGAAAGTTACGAGCGGCGGCAGACGCTTTCAAACGCAGAGCGGTATACCATGCCTGAGTTGAAAGAGTATGAAGCCAAAGTGTTAGGCGCAGAAGAGCGCATGGCCGAAATTGAACAAGAACTTTTCTCGAACTTACGTCAGGTAGTTGCGCTGGAAACCCGCCGCGTACAAGCCGTCGCTCAGGCGCTTTCGATGCTCGATGTGCTGTTATCGCTCGCAGAAGTCGCAGCGCGTCGCAACTACTCAAGGCCGCTGCTTGCGGAAGATGATGAGATTTATATTCGCGCGGGTCGTCATCCGGTGATCGAAGCCGGGAGCGAGCGTTTCATTCCGAACGATACTTACATGAACAACTCGACCGACAGGCTGCTCATCATCACAGGCCCGAACATGGGCGGCAAATCGGTCTTCCTCAGACAAGCCGCTGTCATCACTATCATGGCGCAGATAGGTTCGTTCGTGCCTGCCGAAGAAGCGCGCATCGCGATAGTTGATCGCATCTTCACACGCGTCGGCGCGTCGGATAGTTTCTCGCGCGGTCGCTCAACGTTTATGGTCGAGATGACGGAGACTGCGAACATTCTCAACACGGCGACGCCGCGCAGCCTCGTGCTGCTTGATGAAGTGGGGCGCGGGACTTCTACATTCGATGGGTTGTCGCTGGCGTGGGCAATCGCCGAATACCTGCACGATAACCCGCAGCACGCAGCTAAGACGTTGTTTGCGACTCACTATCACGAGATGACAGAGCTTGCGAAGCTGCTGCCGGGCGTGCGCAATTATCAGATGGCCGTGAAAGAGTCCGACGGCAGAATTGTATTTCTTCGCAGAGTCCTTGAAGGCAGCGCATCGAAATCTTATGGTATAGAAGTAGCAAAGCTTGCCGGTTTACCAAAAGTCGTGACGGAACGCGCCAGAGAAATCCTTTTAAACTTAGAAGCGAATGAACTCGATGTGATGGGCAAACCCAGGTTTGCGCGCCATCTCCCATCGAGCAAGGGCGCGCCGCAGCCGACGCTGTTCGAGTCTGTCAACTCGACGGTTGTGGACGAAATGCGCGAACTCGATGTAGACGCGCTGACGCCTGACGAAGCCCTCAAAGCGCTGCGGCGATTAAGGCAGCAGTTAATGTAAGGGCGATGAAAATCAGCGCAATCGTTATCACATTCAACGAAGAGCAGAACATACGAGCCGCGCTTGAATCTCTCAGGTGGGCGGACGAAATCATAGTCGTTGATTCTGAGAGCGTTGACCGCACGGTTGAAATCGCGCGCAGTTTCACTGATCGCATATTTGTGCGCGCGTGGCCCGGTTATTCGGCTCAAAAGAATTTCGCTGCTGAACAGGCGAGCTTTGATTGGGTGTTCAGCCTCGACGCAGACGAGCGCGTGTCTGACGAGTTGATGCGCGAGCTTGAACAGATCAAACAAACCTCGGAGCCACAGGCCGCAGGTTTCGAGATGCCGAGGCTGACCTCTTATCTCGGTCGCTGGATAAAGCATTCGGGTTGGTATCCAGATTACAAGCTGAGACTCTACAATCGCCAGCGCAGCCGATGGACAGGTGATTTCGTTCACGAATCAATCGAAGTTGACGGCAGAGTAGAAAGATTAAAAGGCAATCTGCTGCACTACACAGTTCATAACGCTTCCGAACACCATTTGCGAATAGACCGCTACACGACGCTCGCCGCAAACGAGATGTACGAGCGAGGCAAACGCGCATCTATCGCTTCGATAGTTTTCACTCCGTTTATGACATTCATCCGTTCATACATAGTAAAACTGGGCTTCCTCGACGGACTGCAAGGCTTTGCCATCGCGCGCTTCGCCGCGCATTATGCTTTCTTGAAGAACCTGAAGCTTTGGGAAAAAAGAGACGGTAAGCAGTAGGCTGAAAGAATGAAATCCTAGAGCGTGTTTTGAAATACGGGAAT
>DATEKX010000177.1:0-5702 GCA_035277165.1 Blastocatellia bacterium
GGCGAGACGGGCCTCACCGTTCCGCCGCAAGACGCGGACGCGCTCGCTTCCGCAATAAAACTTTTGCTTGATAAAGACGATCTTCGCGCGCAATACGGCAAAGCGGCTCGTCAGCGCGTCGAGCAGGAATTCAGTCTTGATTGCATGGTCAGTCGCACGCTTCAGCTTTATGAAAAAGTGATGAGCGCATCTCACGAGTCACACACTACCGTCGCGGCAACGAGCACTAATGCTTAAAGCGAATTTCAACAGCACCTAACAAACAAATGCTCCTTCGCATATTTTTTTAGACATACGTCAGGCTTCTCAGAATGAGGAATATTCCTTACGAAAACGATGGATTTGATATATTATGCCTCAACGGAGGAAGCCCGATGACACAATTTATCAAAGCAATGCGCCAGGTCTTTTGTTCTCTTCTCTTCATCGCAATGGCTTGCCAGTCATTCGCAGTTTTTGGAAGCAACCTGAAAAGAATAGAACCATACAAGCTACAAGCCGCCGATAGCAATAATCTGCGCGAGGCATGGAAAAAAGCTTTGTCCGCCGCCGACAGCATAAAATCCTTCCGCATACGCATCGAAATTTCATATGAGGGTAAGGCCTCTATAAATATCCTGGAATATTCATCTTCAGACAGCATTCGCAAGATTGCAGGGAATGAAGAAATAATCTGGATAGGCAAAGATGTTTATCACAAAATAGGCGACGGCCCATGGGAGAAATACCCTGAAAAAAATAATAACGCATCCAGTACGGACCTTTCGGCTGTAGCGTTGAGACACTATATAAATGACATAGGAAAGTCGGGCGAGGCCCAGTTTATTGGCCGAGAGACTATGAACGGCATTCCCGCACTTGTTTATCAAGACAAAAAATATTCAGGCACGACAAAGACATGGTTCAATGAGGCAGACGGCTTGCTGCTAAAAAATCATATGGACAACGGGCTGAGTTCACCAGCGATATTTATCGATTACACTCTTTATGACTATAATGCTGACATTAAAATCGAACCTCCTACGGAATACATCTCGGTTACTGGGCCTAGAGCGTTAATGGTTCCTGTTGCCCCCGGCGCATTTGCGTACAAAGGCGGCGGAATCGGCTCAGGCGGTGAAATGGGCCTGGGGCCGGGACGTGGGTTTAATACTAGCGGCGGCGCTCCGAGCCTCGGCGGCGGAACCCGATCTAATGCTCCTGCGACGAGCGTAGATCAAAAACCAGTACAATTGAACTTCCCGCTACCGAACTACACGGAGGAAGCTCGCAAAAACAATATTCAAGGTATCGTTCGTGTGAAGGTGCTGGTTGGCTCTGATGGAGGAGTCAAGCAGGTAAGAGTCACCAGCGGATTGTCCGACGGGTTGAACGAAGAAGCGATTCGCTGCGCATATGCTATTCGGTTCAAGCCTGCTATGAAAAACGGTCAGCCCGTATTCTTCTGGGTGGGCGTGGATATTGAATTCAACTTACGCTAGAAGGTCAAATAGTTTGTAGCAGTCTTAGGAATAACAACATAAGGCGCGCAGATTAATCTGCGCGCCTTATGTTGTTAACAGATGGCATCTTCGTGACCCCTAAAAAAGTTCGTTCGTTCTTCTCCTCAATCATCCTGCCAGATAATAGTAGAAGGATTTCTCAATGATACCGGTATATCTCGGAGCATTCATTGGCTCGCTCTTGATTTCATTCATCCTCACCTGGTATGTGCGAAACATGGCCCTTGCGCGAGGGTGGGTCGCGCCACCTTCTTCCGGGCGTCACATCCACGAAGTTCCTCTGCCGCGACTTGGCGGCGTTGCTATATACGCTACATTCGTTTCCGTCATAGGCGTCCTTATTCTGGCTTCGCGATTGTTTCATTTCAATCCGGGGTTTTCGTCTAATACGGCGCTCATCTTAATCATCGGCGGCACGATGGTTTTTCTGCTGGGGCTTTACGATGACGCTCGCTCTGTGAATCCGTATGTAAAGATTATCGTTCAAAGCCTCGCCGCTGTACTGCTCTTCTTCGCAGGCTTCAAAGTATTTCAGTTGCCCCTGTTCGGCTTCGAGCATTTCGGATGGGTCGCGCTGCCGTTGACCATACTCTGGGTGCTGTGGATCACCAACGCTTTCAATCTGATTGATGGGCTGGACGGGCTGGCCGCCGGGTCGGCATTGTTCTCAACCATAACGGTTTTCATCGTTTCTTTGATAAGCCAGGACTCGCTCGTGGCAACGCTCACGATAGTGCTTGCAGGCGCGATACTGGGATTTCTTCGCTACAATTTCAACCCGGCAACGATCTTTCTCGGAGACAGCGGCAGCCTTTTCATCGGCTTCATGTTGAGCGCGCTCGCGCTTGCCGGTTCACAGAAAACTCCCACGGTTGTTGCCGTCGCAATCCCGGTCGTCTCTTTCGGGCTGCCTGTACTTGAGACAATGCTCTCCGTGATCAGGCGCTGGCTCAACGGGCAGCCGTTGTTCAGCGCGGATCGCGAGCATATTCATCACAAGCTGCTTGAACGCGGTCTAACTCAGCGACAGGTAGTCGTCATCCTTTACGGCGTGTCGGCCATATGCGGGCTTTTGAGCATATTCCTGCTCTATCCGGCTGGAAGCACGCTGGGCATGGTGCTTGTCGTGCTCGGCATAGGCGTTTGGATAGGAGTGCAACACCTCGGCTATCAGGAGTTCTTTGAACTGGGTCGAGTCGCTCAACGCACCATCGATCAGAAAAGAATCATCATCAACAATCTCGCGGTGCGAAGAGCCGCCAAGTCTTTCGCTAAGGCGCAGAGCTTCGATGAAATAAGCAAAGTGCTTCAGGCCGCATTTCAGGAAAGCGATTTCGATGGCTATCAACTCGATATAGGATCGGAAGCCACATCGCTGATCGGCTCAAACAGAGAGTCATCAAACACTCGGATGATTGTCTGGAACAGGGAAGGAACGAGCGCAACCCCTCGATGGGCATTGCGCCTCGAATTGATTACGACACTGAATCATAAGGTCGGGAACTTCTCGCTCTACCGAGAGTACAACGCCCGCCCACTGTTGATAGATGTCAATCTTCTCATCGTAAATTTTCAGATGGCTCTGACCGATGCCGTAGACCGCGCCGTCGGTCAACTCAGCCTTTATGATGAAAAGATAAAGCTAGCGGCAGGTCGCGGACTGCGCAATGAATCAGTAGCCCGACCTAAGAACTTCAGCCGTCCTGGCGCTTCCACGCAAGCATCATCCCATCTCGAACCGTAAGACAGACGTTTTCTACGCGCGAGTCCGATTGAACAAGCTGGTCGAAAGCAACTATCGCGCGAGAGTCATCATCACCGGGGTCGAGCACTTTGCCGCTCCATAATACATTGTCTGCTACGATCAATCCTCCCGGCTTCACGAGCGGAAAACACGCATCGTAGTAATTCGAATAGTTCCCTTTATCCGCATCAATGAAAACCATATCAAGCGAGCCGGTCAGACTTTTTATGGTTTCAAGCGCTGGCCCCATGCGCACTTCTATTTTGTGACCGTGAGGGCTTTCGGCAAAATACTTGCGGGCGATTGATTCAGCCTTCGGGTCAACGTCGCACGTGATGATCTGCCCGTCGTCGGGCAGCCCTTCGGCCATCATCAATGCGCTGTAGCCCGTAAACATTCCTATCTCCAGTACACGCCGCGCGCCGGTCAACCGCACAAGCAACTTTAGAAACCGGCCCTCGATTCTGCCCACCTGCATCTGCGGACATGTCATATCTCGATGAGTCTCGTCCCGCAGGCGACGAAACATATCCGATTCTTCTTTCGTGTGATCGTGAGCAAAATTCTCAACGGCTTGATTAATAAAAGACTCCATTATTTCTCTCCTTTTTCTAACTCGATGAATATAACAAAGCGATTGCCGGTTGTGAAAGCAAGCTCCCTTTCGCTTGCTGTTCGACTCTTCATTCATTAACATAAGGCCTTTCGCGCAACTCGCTCCTCTATGAAATTTCGATCAGCGTTCAAACTCTTTAATTTTGCGACCCCGCGCCGCCGAGGGTTGATTGTCTTCGGCGTTCTGATTCTTCCAGTGCTCGTTGCCATCTGGTTCGTGCCCTGGCTGGTCACGCAGGATGGGCCGCTGCACCTGTTGAACGCGCACATAATGGTCGAACTGCTGAAGCCGCAGTCGCCGATGGGTGAATTGTATTCTGTGCGATGGGACCCGATGCCTTACTGGGCCGCGCATATGTGCCTGACAGGATTGATGTCGCTTCTATCGGACAGAACGGCTGATCGAATATTGCTGACGCTCACGTCGGTCGGATTCGCAAGCGCGCTGGTCTGGCTTCGCTGGCGCGTCGCGGGTTGGGAAGGGATGGTGATAATCGCGCCTCTGGCAGTCATACTCTCTTTGAACATGCTGTGGTTGCTCGGCCTCTACAGTTTTCTGATGGGCGCGGGCCTCATGCTCGTTACGCTCGGAGTCTGGTGGGGATGGCGCAACCGCTTAGGCCCGTTGCAGGCTTTAGTCATAGCGATGCTTTTAGTGATCGGCTATTCGAGCCATCTAGTGAGCCTGGGATTGACCGTATGCAGTCTAGTAATACTTGCGATCACGACGCCGACAAGCAACTATTTGCGCCGACTGTTATGGACGGCGGCGAGTTTTATTCCGCTCGTTCCGCTCGCAATCGCATACCGTCGCATGATGGAAGCGGTTGAAGCAGTAAGCCCGAGTTGGTATGGGCTGGAAAATGGCTGGTCGCTGACGAGTTGGTTCAACTATGCGCGCGGGATTGATTTCATCGTGCTGAGATCAATTAAGAACACCCCGCCTTTTGCCGACAATGAAGTAGATTGGTTTGCCTACTTCACGCCGACGCTGTGGGTCACGCTGGCAGTCCTTGCGCTGCTCGTCATAACGATACTGGTGCGCGGCGACTCTTCCGTGCGCGAGCGGCGAGGATGGATAATCCTGTCGCTTCTGTTATTCGTTGGCGCGTGGGTAGGGCCGGACAACTTCGGCGGCGCGCACGGCGGCATACTCCGCGAGCGGCTTTTGCTGATGGCGATGGCGACAAGCGCACCTGCCTTCAAGCTGATCTCGAAGCGCTGGAGCGTGCGGACTTGCGCAGCCGGTTTGATGATAGCAGCCATCATGCAGTTAGCTTATCTCTGGGATTATGCGCTGTTCTCTAATCAAGTAGTCGGTGACTTCATGCAGGCCAAGCCTTACGTCGGAAAAGGGCAGCGGGTCGAGACGATTCAGATTGACACGGGCGGGCCGTACAGAGTGAACCCTGTTCACAATCTTTCGAGCGTGCTCGGCATAGGCACAGACAACATAGTGTGGAACAACTACGGGCCATGCCTTTATTACTTCCCCGTCAAATTCACAGATGACGCGGTCAGCCGTCGCGCTTTGGACTTGAGCGATGTGAGCGTCTTCCGTTTCAAAAATACGTTGTACGACGAAAGAAAGCATGTCCAGTGGTGGTCGGAGTTGTTATCCGAAACCCATGGCGAGATAGACATGCTCGTTGTCATGGGGTCGAACTCCGAAATTGATGAGATCAACGCGCAATGGTATGAGCGCGAGCCTGTCTTTCAAGCGGGAGGTGTCCGGGTCTTCCGGTCTAACAGAAAATCAAATGTAGCGCACACTGCCAAGCCTCCCGAATAACATCGCTTCAAATCTGGCGTTCAAGCTCGCAATCCGCGCATTTGCTCAG
>DATEKX010000178.1:0-2711 GCA_035277165.1 Blastocatellia bacterium
GAGGTCTGCAATATGTTCAGCAAGTTTTTACGCATGTTCGGCAAGCTTTTATCGCGCGCGCGCGCACTGTTTCTGAAAGACCGTATAGAGACCGAGATGGACAAGGAATTGAATTTCCATCTCGAAATGGAGATCGAGAAAAACATCAAGCGCGGCATGAGCGCAAAAGAAGCGCGCAATCTGGCGCTCAGAAGTTTCGGAGGCGTCGAGCGAATCAAAGAAGAATGTCGCGACGTGCAAAGAGCCAGGTTCATCGAAAACCTGCTTCAAGACTTGCGTTACGGCGTGCGAGTCCTGATCAAAAATCCGGGCTTCACTCTGGTCGCGCTCGTGACGCTCGCCTTGGGGATTGGAGCCAACACGGCGATCTTCAGCGTCATCTACGGCGTGCTCATGCGCCCTTTGCCTTATGAAAACGGAAATCGCCTTGTTATCCTGCACCAACAAGCGCCGCTCGCTCGCGTTGAAGACATGGGATTTTCTGCCACAGAGATTAAAGATTATCGCGAGCAGAATCAGACGCTCGAAGGCGTGGCCGAACATCATTCGATGTCTTTCATATTGCTCGGTCGCGAAGAGCCCGAACGCGTTCAGACAGCCGTAGTTTCAGCCAACTTTTTCGACCTCCTCGGAGTGAAGCCGTTGCTCGGCAGAGCTTTTCTACCGGAAGATGATCGGAAGGGCGCGGATGCTGTGCTTGTGTTGAGCTACAAGTACTGGCAACGAAGTCACGGCGGCGACCCGAACATCGTCGGGCGCGTCTTCACCATGAACGACAAGCCGCACACCGTCATAGGCGTGTTGCCTTTGATACCGCAATACCCTGTCGAAAGCGACGTATATATGCCGACGGTTGCTTGCCCGACTCGCTCGTCCGAGAGGGCTATGACAACTAGAAACTTTCGCATGATGAGTGTGTTCGGTCGGCTCAAAGACGGCGTTGCAGTCGAGCAAGCCGGGGCAGACTTGGCGAGCATCGCAGGCAGCCTGCAGAAAACCTACCCGGATTCCTACCCGGAAAATCGCGGTTATGCGGCAACGCTTGCCCCGTTGCAAGAAGAGCTGACGCGGCAGGCGAAACCGACGTTTTTGATACTGCTCGGCACTGCGGGGTTGGTGCTGCTGATCGCATGCGCGAACGTTGCGAATCTTACGCTCGCCCGATTGATGCGCAGAGAGCGCGAGATGGCTATTCGCGCGGCGCTCGGCGCTGGCCGTGGGCGATTGATTCGGCAGTTGCTTACTGAAAGCACGCTGCTCTCTCTTGCAGGCGGTGCGATTGGATTGCTTGTTGCCGCGTGGGGACTCGATCTGCTTGTGACGTTCGCGGCGCGATTCACTACTCGCGCGAGCGAAATCAATATAAACAGTTTTGTTCTGTTGTTCACGCTGGCCGTGGCTGTTTTAACCGGTCTCGCCTTCGGATTGATGCCCGCGTTTTCATCCGAGCAGAACCTTACTGCCGCGCTCAAAGAAGGATGCAATCACACTTCGGCAAGCGCGCAGCGACAGCGTGCGCGCAATATGCTGATTGTGGCACAGGTTGCAATTTCGTTTATGCTGTTGATCGCCGCGGGCTTGATGATGCGAAGCCTGCTCAAGCTTCAGCAGGTCAATCCCGGCTTCAATCCTGAAAACGTGCTGACGATGAGGGTCAGCCCGAACTGGTCCAAGTATACGACTAACCAGCAATTCAAGGATCTGCAAACTCGACTGCTCGAAAAAGTTCAGATGCAACCGGGCGTGATTTCTGCGGCGATGGCTTCAACATTTCCGCTTAACCCTCTGGGGAGCATTGCTCAGGCATTCAATCGCGGGTTTCTGATAGAAGGCCGCCCGCTTGAAGACGGTGAGCTTGCGCCTCAGGCAGACTTTCGCGTTATAAGCCCTGACTATTTTGAGACCATTAGAATGCCGCTCATCAAAGGGCGCGTGTTTGAAGAAACGGACAAGGATAAAGCTCCGCTTGTTGCCATCATCAATCAGACGATGGCGCGCCATCGCTGGGGCGATGAAGACCCCATCGGCAGGCGTGTGTCGTTTGATCGCGGCGAAACGTGGGTGACAATCGTCGGCATAGTAGGCGACGTAAAGCAATATGGACTAGGCAGCCAGATAACGGATGAACTTTACTCGCCTGTGGCGCAGAACTTTGGCGGCAACACGTTGTTGTTTCGCACAGCATCCGATCCCCTTACGATGGCGCGCGTGATGCGCGAGCTTGTTTATGATGTTGACCCGGACACAGCCGTAGACAACGTCCAAACGCTTGAGCAGGTTCGCGCCGAATCGCTCGCGTCGCCGCGTCTCACAACTATCCTGATGAGTCTTTTCGCGGGTCTGGCGCTGGTCATTACATCAGCAGGTATAGCAGGCGTGATGGCGCTTTCGGTAAGCCAGCGCACGAACGAAATTGGCATAAGAATGGCTCTGGGAGCCACTTCCGGGCGAGTGATGACGATGGTGATGCGCCAGGGGATGACGATGGTAGTCGCCGGCCTCGGCCTCGGCGTAGTGGGGGCGCTCGCGTTGACCCGGTTGATGACTTCTCTGCTCTTTTCGGTTGAACCGACCGACCCGGTCACCTTCGTGGCGGTTGGCACGGTGCTGATTGCCGTTGCCGCACTGTCATGCTTTATTCCCGCGCGGCGGGTGACGACCATAGACCCGATGATCGCGCTCAGAAGCGAATAACAACTGGGCGGACTCAT
>DATEKX010000179.1:0-5602 GCA_035277165.1 Blastocatellia bacterium
ACTTTTCAGTACTTGGTCGTTGCAAAGAAAAAGCTAAATGATTAACTGCGTGCTTGTCGGGCCGCCTCAGGAAGGCGGCGAAGGCGTCTATGTCAAAGAGGTCTCTGAAAATCCGCCCGATGGAGTCAACTACTGGTTGAGCCAGCAGTTTCATCTGGGCAACGAGCGCGCACGCTGTCACCCAGTTCAAGAAGTTTTGCTCAATCGCGCGGTCTACCCTTTTCTGCGTTACAGTTTTGGCTTTCGGGTTTTGAGCGTGGGCGATGATGTTGACATCGTCCACGTGCATTCGCACCCTACGAAGATATATTCAAAGCGCAGAGTGCCGATAGTGATGAGCGCGGGGTCGAGCCATTACATTTATGTGCGCGATTATGAAAAATGGAATGAGCGAAAAATAAACCGTCGCTATAAACTGGCTCGTTCCATCTATCGCCCGCTTGGAATCTGCGACGAATTGCTCAATGTCGATTCGGTAACGCGCATTTATACTTTCTCGAACTGGGCGCGCGAAATTTACACTCGACATGGGCTGCCGCGCAACAAGGTTGATGTTATATGTCCGGGCTTTGATGTGCCTGCGCTTGCGTGGTATAAGACGCCGAGCGAACGAATCAACTTCCTTTTCGTCGGGCGCGAGTTTGCGCGCAAAGGCGGGCCATTGGCCGTCGCAGCATTCGAGCGGTTGAGAGAGTCAAACGAAAAAGTTTCGCTCACAATCGTCACTCGCGACCGCGAGCAAGTGAAACAATCGGATGGCATAACGGTGCTGCCTTTCATGAGTCGCGAGAGGTTATATCGAGAAATTTATCCGGCGGCAGATGTGTTCGTGATGCCGACGGAAGCCGAAGGCTGGGGATTCACAAACGCCGAAGCGATGTCTTTCGCGCTTCCGGTCATCAGCACAAATATCAGCGCCATACCAGAGATCGTCGAACATAACGTTACGGGTTTGCTGATCGAACCCGGTGACGGGGATGCGCTCTTTATCGCGATGCGCAGACTTGCCGAAAGCAACGATATGCGCGAAGAGATGGGCCGACGCGGGCGCGAACGCTTCATCGCGAATTTCAGCCGCGATGTTTTTCGCCATCGCCTTCGCGAGTTTTATCAGGCCGCGTTGAGGAACTGAGCAGTGCCAAGCGTATTGATGCTCTGTTATTACTATCCTCCGCTGGGCGGCATCGGCAGCCAGCGTTCGCAAAAATTCGCCTCTTACCTGCCCGATTATGGATGGCATCCGATTGTTTTGACCCCGAAGCAAGGCTCTTATCTGGTTGACCATTCGCTCGATGACGGCGGATCAAAGGGAGTCGAAGTCGTTAGAACCGGGTACATTGATTTGAGCGCGAACTTCAAACGCGCAGCGCATTCCAATCAGTCGCATCAGAATGGGAACGGCAGCAAAAGCGGCGTGATGAATATCTTGAAGCGGGCTGTTCGCACTTGGGTTTACATACCTGATGGTCAGGTCGGCTGGTACCCTTACGCCGTGCGCGCTGGCCGTCGCGCGATTGAAACAGAGAACGTGGACGCTATTTACTCAAGCTCGTTTCCGGTGACGGCGCACCTTGCGGCTTGCAGGTTGAAACTCGCAACAAACAAGCCCTGGATAGCCGACTTTCGCGACCTGTGGACTGAGAATCATTACGCGGATTATTCAAGCGCGATGCGCAAACGGCTGGACCAGATAATAGAATCGGAGTTGCTCGAAAAAGCAGATTGTATCATAACGGTATCAAACGCCTGGGCTGATGTGCTGCGACGGCTCACCGGAGGCAGACGGCGTGTCGAAGTCATCCGAAACGGTTTTGATCGAAGCGAGTTCGCGAGCCTCCGACGCAAGTGTCCCGATAAGTGGACGATAACTTATGTCGGAAACTTTTACGGAACGAAGCAAGACCCATCAGTATTTTTTCAGTCGCTCAGGCGAGTGATCGAAAGCAGGCAGGTTAAGAAAGAAGATGTTCATTTGAAAATCGTGGGCGAGCCTGACCCGTACGCGCAAGAGGTCGCAACCGGTTTAGGGCTTTCTGATATTACCAGTTTCACAGGATTCGTTTCGCACGGCGAATCGCTCGCGCATCAGGTCAATTCGTCAATGCTGCTTTTGATTCTGCACGGCGACAAAACGAATCTCGGCCACGTGCCCGGCAAGCTGTATGAATATCTGGGCGCGCGCAGGCCGGTTCTGGCAATAATGCCTTCTGAATTCGAGGCCGCGCGCATCATTCGAGAAACAGGCGCAGGCGTGACCGTTGAAGCCAAAGACACTGCGGCGATTGACCGATGTTTGATTGATTCTTATCTGGAATATAAATCTGCGTCAGCCTGTTCGATGAACGAGCGCGACCTTTCACAATACGAACGCCGTTATGGCGCAAAGCAGTTGGCCGATATTTTGTCCGAACTCGCTTTATGAAAGAGAGAGTAAAACGCGCGCTCTATCGTTTCGGATGGGACACGCGATGTCGCAATCTGACCGTCGCTCGTTTGTTGCGTTCTGTTCTGCCTTACGCGCAACCCAGTCCTGTTTTGCTGGATGTCGGATGCGGCAGGTTTGGCATTCGAGCGTTTCTGCAAGAGGTAGAGGTTATAGGCTTGGACAGAGACGCTTCGACCGGCTCGGCTGCGGGATTCACTGCTCAACGCGGTGACGTTACGGCGCTGCCGTTTCTTGATCGTTCGTTTGCGCTGGTCAGTTGCGTTGACGTTTTGGAAAATCTCTCGCTTGCCGAACGCGACAAAGCGATAAAAGAGCTTGTGCGCGTAGCGTCGCGCGCGCTTTTGATCGCTTGCCCTCACGGACAAACGGCGCGCGATTGCGATGAAGAATTCCTGAACGCCTGCCAGTCGCGTGCTCGGCCAGTGCCTGACTGGGTCAGAGAGCATCGAGATCAAAGCTACCCCGCTACCTCGATGGTCGTCGAACAAGTTCGCAAGGCCGCCATTGAATCGGGGCGGACGGCGAAAGTTTCCATATCCTACTGCGAACCGGCTGTGATTTGCCGGTTAGTGCGCGCCGCCGCTGCGCGCTCCCGATTGCTGTATGCAGCGGCAAATCTGCTGTTCGGCGCGCTGTTCAATCTGTTGCCTGCGCCCGGAGCCGACAACAGTTATCGAATGATTGTCCTGGCGGAATTGTCCTGACATTAGCCCCCTAAATCAGCCTATGAAGAGTATTGTTTTCACCCTGTTGCATACGGTTGGCGTGACATGGTTTGCCGCGTGGTGGAGTCGCAAGCAGGTGAGGATACTTTGCTATCACGGTGTGACCAGACGAACGGAGCGCGTTCATCATAACCCCCATGGATTGCACGTTCGCTATAACAGATTTGTCGCGCATCTCGATTATCTGCAGCGCCGCTATCGCGTCATCTCACTCAGCCAGTACTTGACGGCAAGGCGAGAGGGACGCCAGTTGCCGGATTATTCGGTGGTACTGACTTTCGATGACGGCTATCGCAATTTCCTCACAGTGATTGCGCCCGCTCTGGCCGAGCGAAAGATGCCTGCGTCGGTGTTCCTTATCACTGATCGCATTCAAGAATGCCGCGATGCGAAATTGAACGGCCATTGGACGCCAGCCGATGATGAATCGAGTCTTTCGTGGGCGGAAGCTCAAAGATTGCGGCAACAGCAAAACATCGAATTCGGCTCGCACACCTGTTCGCATGCGGAATTGCCATCCTTATCATCGCAAGAGACAGGGCGCGAGATACGCGACTCCTATGCGGCCATAGTCGCCAACATCAACGACAGGGAAGTGGCGCTCGCTTACCCACGCGGGAAGTATTCAGCCCCGGTTGTCGAACAGACTCGTTCAGTCGGCTACGCCTGCGCTTTGACGACCGACGTTGGCATCAACGATATGAAAGGCGATCTGTTTACGCTCAAGCGCATATTGATCGGAGATGACGACGACCTGCCAGCGTTTGCAGCGCGCGTTTCAGGATTAGCGCGCTGGCTCAAACTATTTCATCCGTCGCGAAGGCGACAAAGAGTTAATTGCTGAAGATCAATGCGATCTCTTTACGTCTGCTATTTCAACACAGAAGAGCCGCTGGTTCACACGCAGGTATTGCCTTACCTTCGCGCGCTCTCTGAATCAGGCATAAAGTTGCACCTGCTGACTTACGAGAAACGCTCTGTGTGGACGAAGGGCGAGCGCAATCGTCGCCGTGAATTGAAACAACGACTGAATGCTGATGGCATCCGTTGGCATGCGTTGAAATACCACAAGCGCCCGTCGCTTCTGGCAACAGGTTTTGATGTGTTGCTGGGCATCATCTATTCGGCATGGCTGATCATTCGCCATCGAATAAACATCCTGCACGCGCGCTCGCACGTGCCGGGAGTCATATGCCTGCCGCTCAAGCTTGCGCTCAGGCGAAAGCTGATCTTTGACCTGCGCGGATTGATGGCCGAAGAGTATGTTGACAACGGCGTGTGGGCGACCGACAGCCTTCCGTTTCGCCTGGTCAAATCAGCCGAGCGGGCGCTGTTGAAACATGCTGATCGCATAATCACGCTGACTGAAAAAATGAAAGCTACGCTCGCAACCGAGCAAGTTGATGCGTCGAAAATTTCTGTCATCCCGTGCTGTGTTGATCTGTCAAAGTATGATCGAGGGCAGGCAATCAAACGCACTGTGTTTGAGAATCACATCAAACTTGTTTACGTTGGCTCGGCCACAGGGCGTTACCTGCTCGGCGAAATGATCGATTTTTTCAAAGCGTTAAAGAGCAAGCTCGACGGCGCGCACTTCCTTGTAATCACGAAGTCCGATCAGGCGGAAGTCTCGCGCGCCTTTCAAGCCAGAGGCGTTGAAGAGAGTTCCTACACGGTCACCAGCGCTGACCCTGATCGAGTAGCCGACCTGCTCGCTTCCTGCGACCTAGGAATATTTTTTATAAAGCCCACAGCGGCCTTGACCGGAGCTTCGCCGACCAAGATAGGCGAATATTTTGCCGCAGGGCTTCCGCTCGTCAGCACGCCAGGCGTCGGCGATACTGACGGCCTCGTTCAAGCGGCGCATGTCGGAATTATCGTTGACGAATTTGACGCGACCGTTTATGCGAGCGCAGCCGATCAGGTGATCGCTCTTATTCAACAAACCGATGTGCGCGAGAGATGTCGCCAAGTGGCTGAAAAAAGATATTCGCTCGCCGATGTGGGCGAGCCGGGTTACATTGCCGTCTACGATTCGCTGAACGAGCAGGGCGCTGCAACCGCGAGGTTATCTTATGAAAAGCGCGCTTAAAGTTCTGGCGCTTGCGCCCTATCCCGAACAGGCGGCTTCGACGCGATTTCGCATAGCTCAGTTCCTCCCGAATTTGCGCGAGCAGGGAATCGAGTGCGAGTTGCGGCCCTTTATAGGCAATGATCTTTTTGCGCATCTCTATAACAAAAGCAGTCTGAGTCGAAATGCAGTCGGCTTAATGCTGTCTGCGGCTGCGCGCGTTCGTGACCTGATGACAGCCAGGAAGTGGGACGTGATCTTTATTCAGCGCGAGGCTGCGCTGGTCGGGCCGCCGCTGTTCGAGCGAGCTATTTCAAAAATCTTTGGCAAGCCTCTGGTTCTCGACCTCGACGACCCGCT
>DATEKX010000180.1:0-6744 GCA_035277165.1 Blastocatellia bacterium
TATGTTCGGGCGAGTGGGTCGGCGCGTTCGGGCTGACCGAACCCGGCTCAGGCTCGGACGCCGCGGCGATGAAGACGTTCGCCGAGAAGCGCGGCGACCGCTGGGTGCTCAACGGCTCGAAGATGTTCATCACCAACGCGCCGATTGCAAACGTGTTCATCATCTTCACCTCGACCGACAAGCAGGCGGGCAATCGCGGCATTTCGGCATTCATCGTCGAACGCGACTCGCCCGGCTTCACCATCGGCAAAGATTTGGTGAAGATGGGCAATCGCACTTCCGTAACGGCAGAGTTATCGTTTGACAATTGTGAAGTGCCCGATGAAAACCTGCTCGGCCCGCTCGATGCAGGCTTCATCGCCGTCGGCAAAGAGACGCTCGAATGGGAACGCAGTTGTTTGATTGCGCCCATAATCGGCAGTATGGAGTTCATGCTCGAAAGCTGCACGGCATATGCTAAAGACCGTCGCCAGTTCGGTCGCCCTATCGCGGAATTTCAAGCGATTCAACGCAAGCTCGTTGACATGAAGATAGCTATCGAAGGCGCGCGACTGCTAATCTATCGCGTCGCGTGGATGAAGCAGCATGGCAAGTCTGCGATGATGGAAGCGGCGATAGCAAAGTTGTGGGCTACTGAGGCCGCCATTCGCGTTTCTTACGATGCGGTTCAAGTATTCGGCGGATACGGTTACATTCACGAATACCCTGTCGAGCGTTTCTATCGAGACGCGCGGCTCGGCACAATCGGCGCAGGGACATCCGAAGTGCAAAAGATGGTCATCGCTAACGAGCTTATTAAATCCTTCCTGAAACGTTGAGCCCTGAAAGCTGAGAATCTATGCAAAGAGTTGCGATAATCGGATCAGCGCAAACCATTCACGAACGACGCAAGGCGGACAAGAACGTCGAGGATATGATCTACGAGACTGTGAGCGACCTGCTCGCTAAAACAGGTCTTGCGATCAACGATGTGGATACGGTCATCGGTGCGGGCGATGATGTGATGGACGGGCGCAGCATATCGAACGTTTTCACAGCCGAATACGCAGGCGCATTCCTGAAAGAAGAATCGAAGGTCGAAGACGACGGCGCGTTCGCAGCCGCCTACGCAGTAATGCGAATCGCGTCAGGTTCATTCGACACGGCTCTGGTCTACGCCTACAGCAAAGCTTCTGACAGTTCGCCGCAGCATTATTCGGGGATGATCGCAGACCCGTTTTATCTTCGCCCGCTCGGCATCGAAGCCCTGACCGCCGCCGCGCTACAGGCTGAGTGTTATTTTCAAAAATACGGTGTGACCGAAGCCGACGCCGCGCTGGTTGCAGTCAAAAACAGGCGACATGCGATAAACAATCCTCACGCTCAAATCAAAGGCAATTACACCGTTGATGATGTGATGAATTCGCCTGTTATCGCTTCGCCGATCAAGAGGCTTGACGCATCGCCCGTGACGGATGGGTGCTGCGCGATGCTGCTCGCATCAGAAGACGCTGTGAAGAGATTCGCGCGCAAGCCCGCATGGATTCACGGCGTTGGCTTTTGCACAGACTCGTTTTATCTCGGACATCGTGATTTGACGGAGATCGCTTCGGCTCATAAAGCAGCAGAGCGCGCATACAAGATGGCTGGCATCAAAGACCCCTTAGCAGAGATAAGTCTGGCGGAAATTCATGAGCCGTTCGCTTTTCAAGAACTGATGTTATACGAAGCTCTCGGCTTTTGTGAAAAGGGCAAAGGCGGCGATTTTGTTGCGACCGGCGACACTGATATAAACGTTTCTGGCCTTTTCCCGGTTAATCTTTCGGGCGGCGCGTTGTCTGCCAATCCAATCTTTGCTACGGGCTTGATCCGTTTAGCCGAAGCTGCGGCACAGGTTTCAGGTCAACCGCCCGAATACAGATTCAGAGCCACAAAGGCAGTAGCCCATGCGACTTCGGGTTTCGCTTTGCAATCGAACATCGTTTACGTTGTCGGGCGAGATTAATTATCGCTATGATATGCTGATCGGCTAACATCTGCTTTACTACATTATCTAACCTTGAAAGGAATCGTTATGAGAGAAGCTTTCGTAGTCGCAAGTTCGCGGACGCCGCTTGCGAAATCGTTTCGCGGCTCATTCAATCTGACGCGCCCGGACGAACTGGCGGCGCATTGCATCAAAGACGTTTTGCGCAAAGCGCCTGAACTCGCGCCGGAAGAGATATCAGACATAATACTCGGATGCGGGCAGCCGCACGGGCCTGCGGGAAACAACGTAGCGCGCGTCGCCACGATATTGGCCGGTCTGCCTGCTACGGTTGCCGCCACGACGGTAAATCGTTTTTGTTCTTCGGGGCTTCAATCGATAGCAATGGCCGCGCACCAGATCATGGTCGAAGGCGCTGATGCGGCGATTGGCGGCGGCGTCGAAAGCATCACTATGATGACCAGAGACAATAACCCGAACCCGTGGTTGATGGAGCATAAACCTGCCATCTACATGGCTATGGGCGACACGGCAGAAGTCGTAGCCAAACGATATAACGTCAGCCGTGAAGCGCAGGATGAATACTCGCTTATGAGCCAGCAGCGCACGGCGCGAGCGCAGGCCGAAGGCTTCTTTGCAGAAGAGCTTGCTCCGATGCAAGTCACGCGCGGCATACTCGATAAAAAGACAGGTGAGATCGTAAGCCGAGAAGAACACTTGTGTGACCGTGACGAATGCAATCGGCCTGATACTACGCTCGAAGGGTTGCTGTCGTTAAAGCCGCACTTTGATCCCAACAGCGGGCAAGGGTCGGTGACTGCCGGGAACTCGTCTCAGCTATCAGACGGAGCGTCGGCTACGCTGCTCGTGTCACGCGAACGCGCTGAACAACTGGGACTTGCGCCGAAGCTAATCTTTCGCGGCTTTGCGGTCGCAGGCTGCGAGCCAGACGAAATGGGCATAGGGCCTGTCTTTGCTGTGCCAAAACTTCTCAAGCGTCACGGGTTGAAGACCGAAGACATTGATGTGTGGGAACTCAACGAAGCTTTCGCGGTGCAGGTCGTTTACTGCCGCGACCAGCTTGGCATTCCGCAAGAGAAACTCAACGTGAACGGCGGCTCAATCGCAATCGGCCACCCGTTCGGGATGACCGGCTCGCGGATGGTCGGAACGCTTGCAAACGAGATGTTGCGACGCGGGGCGAAGTACGGCGTTGTGACGATGTGCGTCGGCGGGGGACAGGGCGCAGCCGGACTGTTCGAGGCGTGCAACTAAATAAATAATGTAACGACTTAGCCCCGTAGGGGCGACCTGTTTATAGGCCCGGTAATGGAGATATTTCTGTAGCTCCGTAGGAGCGACCTCTAAATCAGCAGGTCGCTCCTACGGAGCTACAGAACCATTTTACATTGCGCTGCTATAGACAGGTCGCTCCTACGGAGCTACGGTTGAATCGTTAACGAATAATAAGGAACGAGGATGTCAAAATCACTATTCGACCTCTCAGGCAAAGTGGCAATTATTACCGGTTCGACCAAAGGCATAGGCCGCGCGATTGCCGAAGCGCTCGCCCGTGCAGGGGCAAAGGTAGTAATCTCAAGTCGCAAGGCTGACAGTTGCGAAGAAGTGGCGGCCAGCATAAAAAGCGAAGGAGGAGAAGCCGCCGCTATCGCTTGTCACATCGGCAAACGCGAAGACGTAGAGCATCTGGTTTCGGAGACTAAAAACCAGTTTGGACAAATTGACATACTGGTGTGCAATGCTGCCGTCAATCCTTATTATGGGCCAATGGCAGGACTGACCGATGATGCATTCGCAAAGGTCATTGATTCCAATGTCCGCAGCAATATCTGGCTCTGCAATCTCGTGCTGCCGGGAATGGCCGAGCAAAAAGACGGCAGCGTAATCATAGTCTCAAGCATCGGAGGGCTAAAAGGCTCGTTGAATCTCGGCATCTATGCCATCTCCAAAGCCGCCGATTTTCAGTTGGCTCGAAATCTCGCAGTCGAGTGGGGACCGCGCAACATTCGCGTCAATTGCATAGCGCCGGGACTTGTGCGAACAGACTTCGCGCGCGCGCTTTGGGATAATCCCGAAGCGCTGGCTAAAACTGAAGCCGCCACACCGTTGCGACGCATCGGAGAGCCTGAGGATATAGCCGGGGCGGCTGTCTATCTCGCCTCGCCCGCGAGCCGTTGGATGACAGGGCAAGTGATCGTCATTGATGGCGGAGTTACTATTAGTTAGGCAAGCTCTTTAACGCGCCTGATGACGTTGCCAGAGAGATTGGTTCATACTATAATTCTTGACCTGACCGGTCGGTAGGTTGGTGTCTTATCTACCTGATCGCGCCGCATCGAGAGCATGTTTCCCAGTTGCCTGATTGATCGCCGAACATCAGATTGGCAATGAATTAGAGAACCGGGGAATAGTGAAGCGATATTGCAAGGCGAGGTAACAGTGGATGCCTCGCGGCCTTTCTGAAATCTTCTACTCAGGCTGTCGGGAAAATAAATTCAAGTGCAAGCGCGTTGGGAATGTTTCCTGACAGCCTGGGCGCTGCTCGGATACACATGAAGGAGGGGTTATGGATGATAAAAAGAAAGCCAGAGAAAAGAAGCCGGATGTCTCCAGAAGAAAGTTCATAACCAAAGCGATGACCGGAGCAGGTGCGACGGCTGTCACAGTTCTCAGTAACGGCAACGCGTCTGCTGCCGATAAAGGCAAAGAAACTGCGAGCGCCGCAGCCAAGCCCATCTCTGTGCCGGATGAATTCGCCCAGGCGTCGAAAGCGGCGGCAGTCACGGCAAGCTTCCCGATGAGCGGCGCGCAGGTCTTTGCGCGCATCTGCAAAGAAGAGGGGCTCGCGGCGCTCTTCTGCTGCCCCGGCAATTACAGCATTCAGAACGCGATTGCTCTCGAAGGCATCCCGACTTATTCCGGTCGCCACGAAGGCGCGATGTGCCATGCCGCCGACGGCTTCTGCCGCGTGACGGGCGAAGTCGCCGCCGCTTCGGGAACCGAAGGGCCGGGCTTCACAGACATGATTAATGCCATCGCCGCAGCCAACGCTGCGCGCTCGCCTGTGCTTGTCCTTGCCAGCAACATGGCAATCATCAATGAAGATACTGAAGCAGGAATTCAACTCGGCTATCAACAACCTAATACGGAAGGTCTGAAGAAATATGGCAAGCGATTAATTACGGCAAAACGCATTCACGAATACGGCGCGTATGCGTTCAGGCAATTGCGCTCAGGCGTGCCGCGCCCCGTGCATCTGGATTTTCCGGCAGAGATCACTCGCGCAAGCTTCAAGACGGCGGGCGATCTGGATTACTACTTCGACAAAGCGAGATACCGCACGACATCGAAACCCTATCCCGGCCCGAAAGATATTAGCGCCGCGATTGATCTGCTCAAACAGGCGCAGCGCCCGATTATCGTTTCGAGCAACGGTGTGTTTTATAGCCGAGCATGGGACGCGCTGAAAGCTCTGGCGGAAAAAGCGCAGATACCCGTTGTCGAATCAGGCGCGATGAAGGGACAGTTTTCAGATGAAAACCCGCTGTCGGCCAACGCAGCGCCGGGTGCTTTGGCGAGCGCCGACGTAGTGCTTCTAGTCGGCCAGTATTGCATGCCGACAGTTGGCGAATTCGCGTTCGGGCCTGACGCGAAATACATTCGCGTTGACCCCAATCCCGAAGACATCGGGCGCAACCTCCCCGTTGATGTCGGCATAGTCAGTTGCGAAAAAGCGGCTCTGGAAACTCTCGCCGATGCCCTGCCCGCGATGAAACACGATGCGTGGATAGCAGAAATCGCAGCGGCAAGAAAGAAGTTCGAGGATGAGCTTGAAACCTTCTATGCCAAAGGCATGAGCTACTCGGATGCTGTGCATCCTGCGGTAATCGCCAAAGAACTGACTGATTTCATGTATCGCGGCAAGATTGCAAAAGAACAGACTACATTTGTCTCAGGCGGATACGGCATTGCCCGTTATGTGCGGCGGTGGCTGCGCGGTTATCGCCCCGGCCAGATACTAAACGGCGCTTATCAATACGGCGCAATCGGCCCGGATGTCGGCTATGCGTTCGGCGCGGCGGTGGCTGTGCAAAACGGCGTCAGCGTGCAGGCTCCATACAAAGGCGCTCCTGTGATTGCTGTGACAGGCGATGCGGGCATAGGCTACACGATAATGGAGTTGGAAACCGCTTCTAAGTATCGCATGCCGATGATCGTGATCGTTTATAACAACAACGCATGGGGGACGTGGACTGGCAACAGCCGCAACCCTGTTACGTTGAGCCTGCACCTGTTTCAGGAAAACGTGCGCTACGACAAAGTAGCCGAAGGATTAGGCGCGCACGGCGAGTACGTTACCAAGCCTGAAGACTTTCGCGCGGCGTTGGAAAGATGTTACCAGCTTGCTGTGAAAGAACGTCGGCCTTCGCTTATCAACTGTCAGGCGAAGAAAGAATTCTGGATCAAGCAACAATACGAACCGGGATTTCTGGGTACGGTTGAACCCGGTTGCATGTCGTACAATCACTGACAAGATGGCAAAAGGCGCTTTGAATGTAGTCAGGGAAAACCTCCAGACGTATGCTGACCGAGGCGTCTTTCGCGGTTTCAGTGAAATCAAAAACGGGCAGTTTGAATTCGTCTGGTTGATTCGTCATCGAATGGAACTGATCGTGGATACATCAAAGCACATGCTCAGGTTCAAACAGCTTCTGCCGGGAGTCCCGGCGACTTCGGCGCTCTACGGCGAATTGAAA
>DATEKX010000181.1:0-5922 GCA_035277165.1 Blastocatellia bacterium
CCTCCTGTCTTCAATCACTCTTGCGCTTTTCGCTTGCACCGCGCAGTTGCTTTGTCCAATTGCCGCCGACTCGCTCAACAAATTCGAGCGAACCTACAGTCCACGTGACACGCCTCGCCTGACAATCTCTAACGTGAACGGAAACATTCGCGTCAACGCCTGGGATAGAAAGACCGTCTCTGTGCGCGCAAACTCTGCGCCGTCGGTTTCAATTCTGGATCAGACGATTGGAGACGACATCACAATCACGGTCAAACGAGACCTCAGATTAGGCCGCTCTGATTTTGAAGTATCAGTCCCATCCGACGCTTCTTTGTCGCTGAAAAATTTCATGGGCGACATCGAAGTTCGAGGCGTGACCGGACATGTCAGCGTCAACTCGATTGACAGCAATGTCCGGCTGATCGGCATCAACAGCCCGACCATAGATGTGAAGGTCACAACCGGCGACATCTTCATGGACGGCGAGCTTCACGAGGGAGGCTCGTACAGCTTGCAGTCAATGAAGGGCGACATTGATGTAACCGTCCCGGACTCAACGCCGTTCAATCTCAATGCCCGCGCCTTGAGCGAGAACATTAGTCTCGGCAGTTTTCTTTCCCGGTTCAGCGGCGCGACGAAAGGCCCGAAAGGAATCTCAGGCTCGCACCTCAACGGAGGCCCGCGATTGACTTTAACCACTTACGCAGGCCGTATCCTGCTCCACAAAAGATAGACCTTAGTTTTAACCGCTTACCTCTTACCGAATTGCGCGTAATAAAAAAACGACGAGAGTAAAATTGTGATCCGTTGATTTTTATTGTCAATCGCCATCTTTTCTCTCCGGGCTGAAACATTTACAATATTGAAACGTAATGTTCGTTGGCGAAGCGGAAGCACTTCATTAAGATTCATTTTGCAGGAGGCGGGCAAACAGTTGAGCGCAGCTAAAAGGGTTTCAAATTATGATCTTCGGTCGAAAATAAAAGCTTTGATACGCAGAGATGCACGCGACCTCAAACAAACTCTTCCTCAACAGCAGGAATCGAATGCCGTAAGCGCCGCAAGCGATTCGGACATTTTTAGTGATTCAATAACCGCGAAGCCGGACCGCATTGAACTCGAAAGCCTGATTCCCTTCCTCGAAGAACGCATAGCGTTCAACATGCCAAGCGACATTAAATATATGGACGGCGTGCTCGATTATCTAAACGAGCGAATGCTCAAGCTGGGCGTCTTGAAACCGGGCGACACGGAATTGCTGATTGCGCTTGATGAAGCAATAGTGAACGCCATCAAGCATGGAAATAAATGCGACGCGCGAAAGGCTGTTCACATAGTCGCAGAGTTCAGCGCGGACGGCGCGCGGTTCACAGTAGCAGATGAAGGCCCCGGTTTCGAGATAGAGAAAGTTCCAGACCCTACCGACCCCTGCCGGTTGCTTGAGCCAAACGGGCGCGGGTTGCTTTTGATCAATCACATCATGGATGAAGTTTGTTATAACCAGGCGGGCAACCGGCTGGAAATGTTCAAACGCACAGAGCGCGCTTCCGAGCAAGCTGCTATCAAGGAAGACCCCGCCGGAGAGAAGATATAAAAATCAGCATCTAGTGAGCCCCGTTGCCGCTGGCTGTTTTTCTATAACGGTCTGCCTCTGTTAAATTGCCCGTTGATCTCGGGCGCAGCAGTGAAAGCAATGTTGATGCGCGAACGCTGTCGGAAATCGCTTCTTTCATCAGACGACGAGAACATTGTTCGTCATAGCCGTACTTAATCAACGATGATCGGAGCATGTGTTGATCGTCACGCGGCCATTTGGTCAGCGCGTCAATAAGAACGATTTCAAACAGCACACGCTCTTCAGCCGACATATTCTCGATCAGGGACACATCCATTTCTCCGCCGTCGCGCAGCCGCGCAAGCTCGCGCGATAAGGCTTCCCGATCAAGCGGCGCATTTCGACGCGATAAGCTATCCTTTACAGTCTCTCTGGCTTTTTTGTTTCTGAATTTCCTTATGCGAAGAAAGCACACGATCACTGTCAGCCCTGCCATTATCAGGGTGACGGAAACCAGCCAGATGAGACCTTTGAACAGAGCAGGATACATCAACAGATAAACCTGTACTTGTCAGAGCCCTTTCAAACTGGCTATGTGCAATGCATATTCCTGAGCGAGACAATAACCGAAATGGATTAGCTTTGTTGATAATCCGGCGGAGTTATTTCGAGCGGGTTAGTTAAGTGATTCAGTTATATTACAAAATTGTTACTGAACGTCTCATCAACGGCAAAACAAAACATAGAGGCCAGAGATTAGTATTGACGACTAGCCTCTGGCCTCTGCCCCTGCTTTATGGTCGAGCTTTGTATTTTTCGTACAGTTCCGTGTGCCTGCTCGTGAGCGGTATCTGCCGCCCGTTGATGAACAGGTATTTCACCTGCGTGAGTATCTCTAGCGGGTCTCCGTTAGTCACAATCAGGTTGGCAATCTTTCCCTGATCTATTGACCCGATGCGGTCGGCCACGCCGAATATTTCTGCAGGATAAATCGTCACGGCTTTGAGCGCCTCTTCTTTCGACAAGCCGAATGCGGCGGCCATCCCCGCATGATAGGGCAGGTCGCGCACGTGCGCGGAATCGCCCGTCTGAAACGCTATCTTCACGCCTGCTTTTGAAAGCAGCCCGGCGTTTGTGAAAGCAGCATCGTATGGATCATCTTCCCTGTTAGGCATCCTGAGCACAGGGCCAACAATCACAGGGATGTTTTTGGCTTTGAGTTGATCTGCCACCTTGTACGCTTCAACCCCGCTCGAAATGATTATCCTCAACTTCATTTCGTCGGCGAACGCAATCGCGCTCTTGATGTCACGTTCGAGATTGGCACTGATGACGACAGGCATCTGGCCTCGCGCAACCGGAACAAGAGCTTCGAGCTTGAGATCAACATCCTGTCTGGGCAGTTTCGGGTCTTTCGCCCGCGCGTCTCTGGCGTCGCCATAAGCCAGGGCATCGCGCAGTATCTTCTTCACACTATCGATCTGCCTGTCCTGCTCGCGCCTGAGTTCGCTTATTGATCGCTGTTGTCCGAAGAAAGCGAAATCGCCGCCGCGACCCTGCCCGCCCGGCCAGTTCATATGCATGGCAACGGGCGATTTCAAGACCATATCGCGCGGCACCCAGCCGTCCAGATTGATCATCGCGCTTCGGCCTGCAATAGTGCCGCCATCCGGCGCAGTCAAAGCAGAGGTCACGCCGTTGACTCGCGTGACGGCGATGTGCGAACTGTCTGGATGAAGCGCGACATCAACATGAACATTAGCGTTGTTGTCGCCGATTTCACTCGTATCAACCGAGCCTGCAACTGAACTGATCTCTTCAAGCCCAAGTGTCGTGCCCGCATCAATCATCCCCGGATAAACAGAGAGTCCGGTGCCGTCAATCACTTTCGCATTCGACGGCACAGAGACATTAGCGCCGACCGCAGCGATCCTGCCGTTTGAAATCACCACAGTGCCCCGCTCAATGAGCGGCCCTGTGACGGTCACTATTTTTGCATTGCGAATCGCATAAGTTTCATTACCTGTCTGCGCCGCAACATTACGCGCGCCGCCTACTGCGATCACTGAACTTACAAAAGCTAGAACCAGTGAGATTATTCCAATCCTCTTCATCATCGTTCTCCTTGCTCGCTATTAGCGCGTCGGCTCCGTAATTTCAGTAGGGCGGGGCTGCGGCTCGTCCGGTTTTTCCTGACCGGGCCTTTGACGCGGGGCGCCGCGCTGCTCTCGTTCGCGCTTGATGAGTTCCGCTTTCTCGCGCTTGAGCACTTCGCGTTGTTCGAGATCAACCTTGCGATCAAAGTAGATTTCGCCTTCGATCATGGTCATCTCAGGCATCGTGTAAACAGAGAACGGGTGCTGGCTGAAGATCACAATGTCCGCATCTTTGCCTACGTCAATCGAGCCTGTGCGCTTCTCAATCCCGAGCTGTATGGCAGGGTTGAGCGTCACTGTTCGCAGCGCTTCTTCTTCGGTCATGCCGCCGTACTTCACACACTTTGCAGCGTCGAGGTAGAGACGGCGCGCGCGTTCGTCGGAGTCCGAGTTGACCGAAACATTCACTCCGCGCGACGCCATCAAAGCGGCGTTGTAAGGAATCGCGTCATAGGCTTCCATTTTGTAGCCCCAGAAATCGGCAAAGGTCGAACCGTGCGTTTTGTGCGCGGCGATTTCGTTTGCGACCTTGTAGCCTTCGAGCACGTGTTGAAGCGTTTGAACATGGAAACCGAGTTCGTCGCCGAGGTTCAACAGCATCACTATCTCGTCATTGCGATAGCAGTGCGAATGGATGAAACGTTTGCCTTGAAGTATCTCGACCAGCGCATCCAGCATGAGGTCGCGGCGCGGCGCGATGGCGTTTTTGTCCGTCGCCTTCTTCGACTCATACTCATTCCACTCTCGCATATAATCTTTTGCGCGGGTGAAGGCATCGCGAATAGTCTCTTCGACGCCCATTCGAGTTGCAGGATAACGGCGAGGCACGCCCGGCGTGATGCCCTGATTGTTCGATCTCTTGGGATTTTCGCCTAGAGCGAACTTGATTCCCGGCGGCGCATCTGCGACGAACCACTCTTCGACGGGTTTGCCTTTTTTCAACTTCACGACCGCGTTTTGTCCGCCGATGGCATTTGCAGAGCCGTGCAAAACGTTTACGGTCGTCAATCCGCCTGCAAGCTGGCGATAGATGTTCGGGTGCTCAGGGTTGATCACGTCACGGATGCGAACCATTGCCGTGACCGATAGCGTCCCTTCGTTAACGTTGCCTTCAACCGCCGTGTGCGAGTGGCAATCAATGATGCCGGGCGTGACATACTTGCCCGTAGCGTCAATGATGCGAGCATTCGCATCGCGCGCTTTAACGTTCGGCCCGACTTCGGCGATCTTGCCATTGCGAATGAGTATCGAGCCGTTTTTTATCGTGCCGTGCGAGGCGGTCATTATGGTCGCGTTTTGAATCAACGTCTCGCGCGGTGTCGTTTGCGCGCTCGCGCCGCCTTGAAAAACGACCATCGTCAGAAGCAGAACTATTGAGATTATCGCGTTAAGTTTTTTCATCATTTACCTCACTAATCACCTCGGCCTTGTGCCTGTGAACTCAAACGAGCCAAGCGAAGGTATTACCATAGTGCCGCGTATAGTACCGCCTTCGATTGTTCCAGTGACTGTTAAATCAACATTATCGCCTTGCATCGGCACGCTCGAACTGAATTTCAGTTGGTTGCCGGTCACTTGTGCGTTTCTGATATCCGTAGTCCCCTGCGGGCCTGTAAGAGTGCCAAGTATCTGCTCACCTTCTTTGCGCAAGCTCAAGCGCACGGTTCTGTCGCCTTGAGGCGAGCTAACCACGAGCGTCCATTCGCCCGTCGGGTCAACCGGAGCCCCAGCAGATTGTCCGCCCGGTCGTCCGCCCGGCGCTCCGCCGGGTCGTTGTGGCGGCGCTTCGGGTTTCTTCAATTCAACTTCAGAGCCGTCAATGAAGACGTGACGGACTTTCGTATCCTTCGCCAGCAAATCGCCGCTCGTGACGACGAGGTTGGCTATTTTGCCGACCTCAACGCTGCCCAACTGGTCAGCAGTTCCCAAAATCTCAGCCGCGTTCATCGTCAGAGCGCGCACTGCCTGATCTTTCGTAAGTCCGTTTTCGACCGCTCGCTGCACGTTAGCGATGAAGTCGGCAGGTCGAAGCGTGCCTGATGTGAAAGCGAATTTCACGCCTGCCTGTGCAAGCATCGCTGCGCCCTTAGGAATTTCCGCGCGGGAGCGCAACACGCGAAGCGATTCATCTTCGTCGTCGGCTATGTCAGCAGGCCGCCTGGGAAAATCTACCGAAAGAATCACAGGCACATTCTTAGCTTTCAACATACCGGCTACGCGATAACCGTA
>DATEKX010000182.1:0-3151 GCA_035277165.1 Blastocatellia bacterium
TTGCTTTACGTCGCCGCTACGCGCGCCAAGCAACATCTCTATTTCACCTACCCGATGAATGCATACGAAACCGGCGGGCCAAACGCTTTTGCCAGCGTCTCCAGATTCCTCGAAACGATACCTCAAAACATTCTGACTCGCGCGACGCTTGCGGGAGAATAGCATAACCCGCAAAGCGGGTGAAAGATCATAGCCCATATCGTCAGATACGGGTATATCGGCGATAGGTGTTACCCCAGCCCGCGAAGCGAGCGACAGACATCGTTAACGGATACTCTGTCGCCCGTTTCACGGGCTGGGGTGCTGGACTGTCGGTTTGACCCAGAGCCTAAGGCTCTGGGCTTTATGTTGTAGCTTGCGCGCGCAGGCTGATGTTGAAAGACTGCCGCATTTCAAAACATGCTCTTGTATTATTTGGCGATTGACGCGCTCAACTCGCTGGCAAGTTCAGTGGCCGTTTGTTGTCGCTTGGCGGGAGATTTCTCTATCGCGCGCATGCAAACGCGGGCGAGCGCTTCTGGCAAATTCGCGCGCAGTTCAGAAATCGGCTTGGGCAGTTCTATCGCGTGGCGAATCAATATCTGGCGGGGCTTCGGGCCGCTGAACGGAACCTGTCCCGAAAGCAACTCATAAAGGATTATGCCCAGAGAGTAAATGTCCGAGCGATGATCGAGCGGTTGCGCGCTCGCTTGCTCCGGCGACATATACTCTGGAGTGCCGAGAACAAAACCTACCCGCGTCAGCCCCGCTCGATCAAGCAGCTTTGCGATGCCGAAATCAAGCACGCGCGCTGTTTCGTTTTTATCAATCGTTTCGATGACCACATTCTCAGGCTTCAAGTCGCGGTGAACTATCTCCGCATCGTGGACTACAGAGATTGCGGAGCAAATCTGGCATCCGAATTTGACAACACGTTCAGGCGAAAGCTGCTTCTCAAGGGCTATCACTTGGCGCAGCGACGCTCCGGCGACGTATTCCATCACCATGTATAAAAGCCCGTCGTCTGTTCGGCCAAAATCATTGACCGGAACCAGATTGGGATGGCGAATGCTGGTGGCTACTTCGGCTTCCTGCTTGAATCGTTCCGGCATCGAAGGATCGTCGTCCGTGTCGGGGTTTAAAATTTTGACTGCGACCTGCTCATCGGTAGTTTTATCGTGGGCAACATAAACGGTTCCCATCCCGCCGCTGCCCAGCCGTCGTTCGAGTTCGTACCTTTCGTCCATGAGGATGCCAATTAACGGGTCTGTTTCTGCTTCTTGAGCCGCCGCAGACGAAGCAGTCTCTTTTATTGTTTTGATTTGCTCAACAATGACGAGAGGTTCTCCATCGTTGCCGCAAAATGCATTATCATCAGTGTATTCCGTCTGGCATTTAGGACATCGCTTCATAATAAAACTCTTATTAAATTTGTCACGCAAAGACAGCGCGAATCTTACGAAACGGCTATGGCGAAGTCAACAGGAAGAGATGATGAATAATGAATGATAAGCAAGCTATCGTTCAATTCATCCTTCATCCTTCATCGTTCATCATTTCTTAATTGACGGACGCTCGCGTATCTGGTTAATTGAATTAGATTTGAAATAAGAACTCGCAAATCCAGGTTAAAAAGGGATCAGATGTTAGCTCCGAACACAACTTTGCAGAATCGCTATGTCATTGAAAGCATGCTCGGGCAAGGCGGGATGGGCGCAGTATACAAGGCTGTGGATCAACGATTCGGCAATATTGTCGCGTTAAAGCAGACCCTTGTTGACGGAGAGCAACTGCGAAAAGCTTTTCAACGCGAAGCCGTTTTGCTCAACGGATTGCGTCATGCGGCTCTGCCGGTCGTTATGGATTATTTTACCGAAGGCAACGGTGTATTCCTCATAATGCAGTATATCCCCGGCAAAGACCTTGCCGAATTACTTGAGCAAAAAGGCGGGCCTTTCCCTTCGGAACAGGTGTTGTGGTGGGCAGATCAGTTACTTGATGCGCTCGATTATCTTCACAATCACCAGCCGCCGGTCATTCACCGAGACATAAAACCTCACAACTTGAAACTGGCTGAACGCGACCAGATCATTCTGCTGGACTTCGGGCTTGCAAAAGAGTCTGCCGAGGTGTCGTCGGAAACCAGCAAGTCTACAAGCGTGCTCGGCTACACTCCGTCCTACGCGCCTTTCGAGCAGATACAGGGCTCTGGCACGGATGCGCGCACAGATATTTATTCGCTTGCTGCGACCCTCTACCACTTAATCACAGGCGTCACGCCTGCCGACGCATTAACTCGAACAGGGGCAGTGGTGAATTCGCAGCCCGACCCGTTGATACCAGCCAATCAGATTAATTCGGAGGTGACTCCGGCTGTTGCTGCGGTCTTGATGCATGCGATGTCGCTCAATCGCGAGCATCGCCCTTCGACGGCGCATGAGATGCGCAATGCATTGCGCGAAGCCAGCTATCGCCCGATTCACAGCGCCAGAGAAACGCATGTCATAGGTAACCAGGCATCTACAAAAGTCAAAGATGCTACGGTCGCTGCCGTCGCCTCGTCGCAGCGAAAAACAATTCAATCGCCCGCGCCCGTTTCAGACCCGGAGAAAACTACTGTGACTCCCGAAGACCTCGCTGGCAGATCAAAGCGATGGATTGTTGTCGGCGTGATTCTTTTGATAGTCGCAGCAGCAGCGGTTGCGTTTGTCTTGTGGCAGAAATCTAAAACAGTCACCCCGCCTGTGGCGCAGCAGCAACCCGCCGTCGAAGCGCCAAAACCAGCAAGTCCACAGCCCACAGCTAACGCTATCCCGATCAAGTCTTTCGCATTCGATCTGGTCACCACAGACGACAAAGGCGCGATCACCAATCGGAGTCGTGGCGAGGCGAAATATTTTTCAGAAGACCTCGGCACTGGAATCACGCTCGATATGGTTTTGATCCCGGCGGGTAACTTTCTGATGGGGTCGCCCGACAGCGAAAAGTTTCGATTCGGAGAAGAAGGCCCGCAACGCAATGTCGGTGTTCCATCCTTTTACATGGGCAAGTTCGAGATCACGCAAGCTCAATGGCAGGCTGTAGCAAATCTTCCAAAAATCAAATTGGATTTGAACCCGTCCCCGTCGAATTTTGAAGGCGTAGATCGCCCCATTCAGAATGTGACGTGGGA
>DATEKX010000183.1:0-3913 GCA_035277165.1 Blastocatellia bacterium
TCCGTGGCGTAGAGCTTTGCCATCGCCGATTCCATCGTGATTCGACCTGTCGAGCTGTCTTTCTTCCACGCGGCGCGGTAAACAAGCAATCGCGCTGCATCAAGTTCTGTAGCCATCTCTGCCAGCTTCATTTGTGTAGCTTGATATTCGGCGATGGGTCGCCCGAATTGCACACGCCGCTTTGCGTAGCTGACGGCTTCTTCCATCGCGCGCCAAGCAAGCCCTGCGGCTGCGGCCCCGACCGTCGGGCGAAAAGTATCAAGCGTCGCCATGGCTATCTTGAACCCCGCGCCTTCTTCGCCCAGAAGATTTTCAGCAGGCACGCGACAGCCGTCGAAACGAATCCGACCAATCGGGTGCGGCGCGATCAACTCTATCTTCTCTTCAACTGAAAACCCCGCTCGGTCGCGCTCGACTACAAACGCCGATATGCCTTTGCTGCCTCGCTCCTTATCGGTCTTCGCAAAGACGGTGTAGAAGTCGGCAAGCCCCGCGTTCGATATGAAAGTCTTCGCGCCATCAATCACGTACTCGTTGCCGTCGCGCCGCGCAGTAGTTTGAATCGCCGATACGTCCGATCCGGCTTCAGGCTCTGTGATGGCGAATGCGGCAATCGCTTCGCCTGATTTAACCAGAGGGAGAAGCTTTTGTTTGATCTTATCGGTTCCGGCAAGCGTAATGGGAAAGCTGCCCAGCCCCTGCATAGCGAACATCAAATCTGCGAGCGACGATTCATAAGAAAGGTGTTCGCGTATTACGCATAGAGCGCGCACGTCGAGCGTGCTGCCATTGAACTCCGCGGGGACTGTGTAATCAAGCAAGCGCGAGCGGGCGAGCAGTCCTACAAGATTTATTGCCTGCTCATCTTCACTTTCACCGAGCGAGGATGAACGAATCTGCTCGCGGTTTACGCGATCAACCTGCTCGGCAAGCTCTGCGTGACGATCTTCAATAAACGGTGTGTTGATCATAATGGTTAATCCTGATAATGAAGCTCCGTAGGAGCGACCTGTCTATAGTTAAAAAAAGTTGAATATTTACAGTAGCTCCGTAGGAACGACCTCTGAGTCAACAGGTCGCTCCTACGGAGCTACGAAATTATTTCGCATCGCGTTGCTATAGACAGGTCGCCCCTAACGGGACTGCTAAAACTATTTCTCAGGTTGACTCAAACGCGCGCTTCATCAAAGTTTCAACGCGCGCCGCGCACTCTCGACCGCCCTCGGGCGCAAGCAGCGCGATGCGAGTGCGGCGCGATAAGAAATCTTCTACGGTCATTGCCATCTCTGAGCGGGCCGCGTAAATGACTTCGGCTTCGATGTGCGGCAAGCCGTGAATCAAAACGCGCTTCAACTCTTCGGACTCGCGCGCGATTTCAAGAACCGCTCGGAAATTGCCGCCATAGCTTTGCATCAAGTGTTCAACTGTCGCAACCGGCACATCGAATTCGGCTGCTACTTCCTTCAAGTCTCCGGCGAGTGACGTGCTGTTTGCAAGATGAATGCTTGCGGTAATGCTTTGGCCGCTGCGCTCAAGCTTACGAGCAACCAGATCGACGACGCGCTCGGCCATTCGCCGCCAGGTGGTTAGCTTTCCGCCAATGATCGAAACCAATCCCGATTCGTTTTCAAAAATCTCTTCTTTGCGCGAAAGCTCTTTCGTAGATTTGCCGTCGCCTGAAACCAGCGGGCGTAAGCCTGCATAAGAACTGATCACATCGTTACGCGAAACACCTGCGCCGGGAAAGTAACGCGCTGCCGATTCCACGACGCGCGTGATCTCTTCGCTTTCGGCGCGCGGTTCGTCCGTGTCGCCTGAATAATCCGTGTCCGTCGTTCCGATGACTGTGCGGCCTTGCCATGGAATGACGAAGTGGAATCGTTGCTCAGAAAGCGATGGAATTAAAACAGCCGCCCGGTTGCCGAATTTTTCAGACGGCAGAACGATGTGAATGCCTTTCGAGGGGCGCAAATGGTTTCGAGCTTGCGGGTCTGCAAGCCGAGTGATTTCGTCAGACCATACGCCTGCCGCGTTGACTACGATGCGCGCATTCAAATTGAATCTTCGGTTGTTGAATGCGTCTTCGACTTCGACGCCAGTGATGCGATTGCTGGTTTTTACAAGGCCGCCTGCGCGAGCATAATTCGCCACAACAGCGCCGTGACAGGCCGCCGTTTTGATTACTTCGATCACCAGCCGCGCATCGTCGGTCAGGCAGTCGTAATAGAGAAAGCCGCCTCTGAGATTTTTCGACTCCAGATGTGGCGCAACCTTGAGCGCTTCATCGCGCCCGAGCCATCGGTGGCGCGCAATGTTTTTTCGGCCCGCGAGCAAATCGTAAAGCCACAGCCCCAGGCGCAGCTTCAGTTTATTAGCTCCTAACGGCGAGCGCGTGCCTGATAGATAAACGGGAACGAGAAACGCGAGCGGCTCGCTCAGATGCGGAGCTATTTCTTTGAGCGTTGCGCGTTCTTCGAGCGCTTCGCGAACGAGCGAGAATTGAAACTGTTCGAGATACCTGAGACCGCCGTGAATCAGCTTGGACGAGCGCGAGCTTGTGCCGCTTGCGAAGTCGCGCTTTTCGATCAGCGCAACCGTCAGCCCGCGCGACGCAGCGTCAAGCGCGATGCCAGCGCCAGTGATGCCGCCGCCGATGACCGCGACATCGAACGCATCGCGCTCCATTCGATTCAGACTGGCCGCGCGCGTGCGCGAGGAAAGCTCGATTACACTCATGACATCTTCATTCATTTAGTTCTTCACAAACTTAGCGCAATGTATCGAGCTTGCGCTATGCGGTTGAATAAAGAGTCTGCGAAGAGTTAGTCTAGCGAGTCTATGAACTCAGTAGGCTCGCTGGATTTATAAATATGACAAGACTGCTTGAAGGAATTCGCGTGATTGATTTTGGTCGCTTCATCGCTGGGCCTTACTCGGCGATGCTGCTGGCGGATTTCGGCGCTGACGTCATCCGAGTAGAGCGGCGCGACGGCGGCGAAGACCGCTCGGTAGGCCCCGTGACCGAAAGCGGCGAAGGCGGTTTGTTTCTCAACATCAATCGCAACAAGCGCGGCATCACGCTCGACCTCGCGCACCCGCTCGCATCAGAGATAGTCAACCGTCTGGTCAAAAGCGCAGACATAGTGATAGTGAATTTGCCGCTCGAAGTGATGAAGAAACTGCGGCTCGATTATGATTCGCTTCGCGTTGTGAAAGACGACATCATTCTTGTGATGGCTTCGACCTTCGGGCCTGATGGGCCTTATCGTGATCGCGTCGGATTCGACAGCGTAGCGCAGGCCATGAGCGGCGCTATGAGCCTGACGGGTTTCCCTGAAAATCCTGTGCGCTCTATTGTGTCGTGGGCCGATTATGGCACGGCGCTTCACGCAGCGTTCGGCAGCATGCTTGCGCTCTATCACCGCTCGCAGACCGGGCAAGGCCAGTTGATAGATGTATCGCTGCTTGCGACAGGCGTGATGTTCATGACGCCGCTGTTGATGGAACGGGCCGTGACTGAAATCCGCCGCCAGCGTCAGGGCAATACTGCATACTACACAGCGCCGAGCGATGCGTATCGAGTGCGCGACGGCTGGATCATCGTGCCGACCATCGGTGATCACATGTTCAAGCGCTGGGCGCGTCTGGTTGACAGAGAAGATTTGCTCGACGACCCGCGCTGCAAAGATGACATCACGCGCGGCAACAACTTCGATTGTATCAATGATGTGATGAACGAGTGGTGCGCCGCCCGCACGCGCGATGAAGCGATAGCGGAACTGGAACGCGCTCGAATTCCTTGCGGCCCTGTTTACGAATTGGATGAAGTATTAGATGACCCGCAGGTGCGCGCTCGAAATCTGCTTGAAGAAAAAGAGTACCCCGGCGGATCAAAGCCCGTTCCTGTCGCAAG
>DATEKX010000184.1:0-2735 GCA_035277165.1 Blastocatellia bacterium
CACCTTCGACTTTAAGAAAATCTCGATGGAGATTGGCGATTTGATCAGTGCGGACAAATACCAACCGGCAGATATCAGCATTGCATCCGATCTTCCTTCATACTGGCTGGAGTCGGCTGACAACACTTTACTAACCAAGGCGCTGAGTAGCGTCAAGGCAGGTGCGAGCATACACGGGAGGCTTCGCCCAAAGGAAGACCCTTCTTATGAGAGCCATATTCTGATGATTTTCTTAGTGGAAGTGGAAGACGAATCCACTGCGCAAACGCTTCTGGAGTTATCACAAAAGAAGAAGCATACTGACTATTCTATGATCGGCATTGCGCAAGACAGGTTATTCTGTCTGGTCGTCGCGAGATCATTTGTTCAAGGAGTGAAATCCTTTGAAACGCCCGAAAGCACGGCCCGGTTCTCGAAAGGGATCAAAGACATCCTGAGCAAAAACTTGAAAGCCAATTGAAGTAATTTGGGAATTGGTTTAAGCCTCGTCCGTCACTGGTCGGCGTGTGCCGTCTCGCACACGGTCTTTATCGCGCGCTATCGGGTCGTCGTCTTCATCATCGGGCGAGAGCAATTCATCGCCAGTCTCTGCGCTGACCTGTTCGGCCAGCACAGTGTCGGCGGCGTCGGCGATTCGTTCTTCAAGTATCGGGCTTGGCGTTTCGTGCGGTTCAAGGTCTCCTGCGTGATAAAAATGCGATGCTTTGTAAAGCTCTCTGAAGAATTTAATGAAGACTTTCGCCACGGCTATCGTCGGCACGGCGAGTATGATTCCAAGAAGTCCGAACAACTTGCCGCCTATCAACAATCCTAGAAAGACGGCCATCGGGTGCAGGCTCAATCGCCCGCCGAGAATTCGCGGAGTCAAATAGTAACCTTCGATGCTTTGCACTGCGACAAACACGCCGACGACTCCCGCGACTCTCCAGACCCCTCCGCCGTCGGCAAGCGTGAAGCCTGTCGCCAGCACCAAACCTAAGATTGTGCCGACATAAGGGATGGCGTTCAGGAAACCCGCGAGCGCCGCGATGCCAGCCCACGCCGGAACTCTGAGCGCGACGAATCCTGCGGCGTACATCGCTCCCATCAATCCGCCGATCAAGAGTTGGCCGCGCACGTATGATTCAAGGATTCTCCCCACTTCGTCGAAGAGACGGCTGAACGGGTCGCGGAATCGCGGCGGAATTATGTCTTCGAGCGAATCTCGCCATGTGCGAAAGTCTACGAGTATGTAGTAAACGAAAAAAGGAACCAGAAAGAGGTCAAACAAAGTGCCTGCCGTTGAAAGAAACTCCGACAATCCGCCTGCAAACCATGTGTTGGGCGAACCGATCACTGATGACGGGTCCTTGATGAATTGTTCGAGCTTGACCCCGGCCATGCGGTCAAGCACGGGCGAATAACGCCTGAGCGCGGCTCGCTGTCGCGCGGCGTTCTCGGGCGTCATGTAGGCCATGACTTTCTGGCCCGCCGAGATGCTTTGCTCCCAAAGGTCAGGAATGACAAATGTGAGAAATCCCATAAACGCCAGCGTCACTATAATCAGCGCTGCGGCAGCGGCAATGGCGCGCGATATGCCGCGCTTTTCAAAAAAAGAGACGAACGGGTTCAGAATGTAAGCCAGAGCAAACGAAGCAAGCACAGGCACGATGGCGACGGTGCCGATTACGTAGAGGAGGTCGAGTACGATAATAAAAAAGATTACTGCGGGAACCCATCGCAGCCACCAGAAAGGTGAGCGTTGCGGCGGCGTTTGCGGCGAAACCAGCGGCGCGGTTGTGCGTTTTGGATCAAACATTATTCTCTTTTAAGCGGTCGTCCCATCAATTCGTTTGCCGCTTCGAGCGCGGGCTTGTCTTCGTAAAGCAATGCGTGGATGCTTGCGGTAATCGGCATATCGATATTCAAACGCAGGCCCAGTTCGTAAATTGCGCGCGTCGTCTTCACGCCCTCGGCGACTTCGCGCATCTCGCCAAGTATCTCTGCGAGTTTGCGCCCGCGTCCCAGTTCAATGCCTACGTAGCGATTGCGCGAAAGTTCGCCTGTGCAGGTCAACACCAGATCACCGAGTCCCGCAAGTCCTGCCATCGTCTCTCGGCGCGCGCCTTGAGCCAAAGCCAGCCTCGTCATTTCGGCAAGCCCGCGTGTGATGATGGCGGCCACCGCGTTTGTTCCGAATCCTAAGCCTCGGACTACGCCCGATGCTATCGCCACGACATTCTTAACTGCGCCGCCAAGTTCTACGCCGACAACATCGTCATTAGTGTATACGCGGAACACGCTTGAGCTTAATTGCTTTTGCACTTCTTCGCTCAAGCCGAGGTCGCGGCTTGCGGCTACAATCGCCGTGGGGTCACCTGTTGCAACTTCGCGCGCAAAGCTCGGCCCTGACAGCACAGCGAATCGCGGCTCGAAGCTCTCGCGCAAAACATCTGCGATCACTTCGTCCATTCGCATCAGCGTTTTGTTTTCGACCCCCTTCGTTGCGCTCACAAGAATCACTTCGCCGTTCAGGAACGGAAGCATCCGCTCAGTCATTTCTCGGAAAGCATGTGAAGGCACGACTATCAAAACAGAGTTCGACTGGTGGAGCGCTTCTTCGAGCGAAACAGTGGCGCGAATGTTTCGCGGAAGCTCAACGTCTGACAGGTAGAATGGATTTTTGCGCTCTGCTCGGATGAGGTTTGCTATTTCAGGTTCGCGCGCCCACAAAGTCACATCGTGGCGATTGCGAG
>DATEKX010000185.1:0-4717 GCA_035277165.1 Blastocatellia bacterium
GAAAAAAAAACTCTGAAATCCGACGCACAGTCGAAGATCAAATCGCGCTCGAAGATAGTGCGCTTCTCGAAGTTTCGCCAATCTATGACCGAATCTTCGAACGAGTAATCAAAAAGCTTGAAACAAATCAGTGGTCAGTAGTCCGTACTGATACGCGGTTCTTTGAGTTTCTGGATGATGATTTTGATGAGCTTGCAAATGTGCTTGGCAAAGGGTTACTCGCTTCGTATCTGCTCGCGCTCGATCATACACGAACAATGGTTGTGGAGTTTGCTGAAGGCGATGATCCTGAGAAGGACGTAGAAGTTGAGGCCGCGAAAGTTCCACCGATGTCTGCTGGCCCTATCAAGCTTCGCTTCAATGTGCCACCGGATGAAGCTATTGATTACTTTAAAAGCAAGAAGCTTGTCATACGAAAAGCCTTCGATAAACTCACCGAAGATGCGCGGGCGAGTGCTTTCACAGTCAGCGGGGTTTACAAAGAAGATGTGCTCAGGGCTTTTAAGAATGAAATTGTGGAATCGCTTGAAAAGGGTACGGCTCAAGGCAAAGTCATCAAGCGATTCAAGGAAATTCTCAGCGGTACGAAGGGCCATCGCGAGCTCGGCAACTTCCACCTGGAAACAGTCTTCAGAAGTAATATGAGCCTTGCCTATAATACAGGTCGCCGCAGAGCTTTAGAGGACGCAACTGAAGATTTACCATATTGGCAATACCACGCTGTGATGGATGATCGAACCAGACCCGAACATGCCGCGCTTCATGGAATCATCTTTCCGGCAAACCATGATTTCTGGAACACTCATTTTCCCCCAATTGGTTTTAATTGTAGATGCAGTGTAACTGCAATTGATCAGATACCGGATGACTACAATCACAATAGCCCTGGTGGAGATTCGGATGTGCATCTCTTTTACGATGGTGCAGGGATGCCAGCAAAGGCTGAGATAGGCACATTAGTTTACGACTTAGCGGCTGACGGCAAGTTTCAAGGCGTCCCGCCACAAGGTGGCTTGAAAGAGGTTATTGAAGCAAGCGCAAAGAGAGCACAAGAGAAAAGGAAGAAGTGGCTACTCTACCCGGTCGGCAAGTACGAGGCAGGAATATAACGAACTGCTCATCGGCCCAAGGTAGGTGAATAACCCATCACGAGTGGAAAAACCGTGATGGGTTATTCACTTAATAACCCATCACGCCATTTCGAGGACAAGTGGAAGTAACACTTTCAAAATTAACACTTAATCGAATATCCCATCACAATTAAAGGTGATGGGATATTCTGATGGGATATTACAGCGAATAACCCATCACAATTTAGGCTTTATCATGCGAATAAAGAACTGGACAAAGCTTTCTTCCCCTGATCTCTGGCAAGCTTGGAAACTTCTTTTCAGAGATGAAGCCGAGGCCGAAGCAACCGCGATCTTCATAGCTAATCGCTTAGTCAAAGGTCGCTCACGTTCGATCCGTAAGCGCTTTTACGAGGTGAAAGACGGATTCATCTGCGCATATCAGGATTGCCTCACAGAAGGCCGCTGTGTGCGCGTTGAAACGCGATCTTGTCGCGATTGTGGAGGCTCTGGGGATGACGATTGCGAGCGGTGCGATGGAACGGGCATCTACAGCCAGAGAACACTCTATTTGCACGATTTCGTTATCTCTGGACGGCGTTATTCATTTCACTCATACGAAGCTCCTGCGAGCGTCTCAGAGACGCCAGGCGAAGACAGAGAAGAGTATGGAGGGCGATTTAGTGATGCGGAGCTTGAGGAGTTTGGGCTTCCGTTTTCTGGGATTCTCAGAATGTTGAGATGGGTTTTTATGGCGAGAGGTTTTAACAAGGGAAGAAAGTCATTGCCAGAAGTCCAACAAGCAGTTATGGAGATTCCGGTTTTGCCAGTATCGGGTTTCCAGGAAGAATCGAAAAGTGACCATCCTGCAAATTGTTTCTGTCAATTCGGGCGCTATTACAGGCGGCAGGTTGTTTAGTAAAAAATGTGATAATGGAGTTTCAAAAATGATTCTATTTAGTAAAAGATGTGCAAATAGTTCCGCGAAGATATGCACCATCTAAGTGTTTATAATACGCCAGTTCCGCGAAGATCAATCCACTATGTCCCACTATGTCCCGTTTAGTAAACAATATGAAAGATTACATGGTTTTGTAGAAGGAGACAGGATTTGCTTTTTGATCTCATCTTTTGGCGAATCGCCGCGTGAGAGCTTTTGTCGCGGCTCGAAGCTCTTCAATGCCCAGAAGCGAGGCGACCGAATAGAAAACAGCCGCGCCTAGACTAACAGACGCCATGACATTTGCCACTTTCGCCGCGAAACTGTCGCCTGCATATTTAGTGATGCCGTTGGTTATGGCCCAACAAGCCGCTCCCATCACGAGCGAGGCTAGAATGATTTTGCCAACAGTCATTGCTGTCCTGCGATCTTCGATTCCATTCAGGCGGCGCTGCATCAGCAGGTAAAGCAGCCCGAAGTTCAGCAGCGCGACCGCAGAAGTCGAAAAGGCAAGGCCGCGCTCTTGAAACTTATCAACGAGCATCCAGTTCATCACGTAGTTAGTCGCCATCGAAAGCAGGCTGATGATCATCGGTCTTCGCGAATCGCCAAGCGCGTAAAATGCGGGCGCGAGTATCTTGATCGCCGAGTAGCCCGCAAGCCCTATTGCGAAGAACGCAAGCGCGGTTGCCGTGTGCTCGGTGTCGTCAGCCGTGAAGTGTCCGCGCTGATAGATGAGCGAGATGATAGGTATGCGGAGCACTATAAGCCCGACTGCAGATGGTATCGTCAAAAGAAGTGCGAGGCGAATCGAACCGGCGAGCGTATGCCGGAAATCGTTTATCGCTTTTGCCGCGGCGTCGCGCGATATGGCAGGCAGCGTCGCCGTCGCAATCGCTACGCCGAACACGCCGATGGGAAATTGCATCAGGCGAAATGAATAACTGAGCCACGAGACAGGGCCTGTGCCTGGAATGTTCGATGCGAAGTTGCTGTTGACTAATACGTTGACCTGTACAGCAGCGCCGCCGATTATCGCCGGTCCCATCATATAAAAGATTCGCCGCAAGCCCGGATCAGTGAAGCTCAGCATCGGGCGATAACGAAATCCTGCGCGCGCCAGACTCGGCCACTGCACGGCGTATTGCAGAAAGCCGCCGATCAGCACGCCGTAAGCCATGCCAATTATTCCTTCGGTAGGTTTTTCGACAATCGCACTTATGGGATGCGAGAAAGTCGGATCAGCAAGAAATGCTGCGGTCAGAATGCCGCCGATGATCGAGCCTATATTAAAGAATGATGACGCGAGCGCGGGTATGCCGAAACGGCCACGCGCGTTTAGCACTCCCATCGCCTGTGCGGCCAGAGCCACGAGCAGAATGAACGGCATCATTATTCGCGTCATGCGAACAGTCAGTTCAAACTTTTCGGGAGTGCCCTGAAACCCCGGCGCGATGAAAGCGACTATCGGCCCGGCGAATATGATGCCGAGCACTACAATCGTTCCGAGTATCAAAACGAGCGCAGTCGTAACCAGATTTGAAAGCCTGAACGCTTCTTTCTCATCTTTTTGGACGAGGTATTCAGAGAAGACCGGGACGAAAGCGCTCGACAACGCTCCCTCGGCAAACAGATCGCGCAGCATATTCGGGATGCGAAAGGCTATGACGTAAGCATCGTTTGCGAAACTTTTGGACGCGCCGAAAAAATATGCGAAGACCATCTCGCGAACGAGTCCGAGCACGCGACTGGCCATCACTGCGAGACTGACTATTCCAGCCGAGCGCGCAACGCTTCCTTGTCGCTTGCCTGCATCAGTCCGAGCGGCAACGCTTGGCTGGGATATGCCGCCATCGCGCGCCGCAGTATTTTCGATTTTGTCGGATTCGATTGCCGGATGAGCTGTTGGGGTCTTTGCTTCGGCTTCGGCCACACCGTTTTCGATCAGTGCGGCTTCATGTTGGATGTTTTCTTGATCTTCAATCGCCTGAGTGTCGGGCACATCTTGAATTTCGTCAGAAGGTCGCCGCTCGTTCATCGGTTTGATTCTATCTGCTTTCCGAAAAGTAATCCAAGCAGACCCGTGCGCAGCTCATTCAAGCTCAAGCTCTTTGATTCGTGTGAGCAGGGTTTTATAGCTGACGGCCAATCGCTCGGCTGCGCGGGATTTGTTGAAATCGCACTCGCGCAACGTCACATCTATCTTTCTGCGCTCGACCAGCCGTTGCGCCCGCGCGCTCACTTCTGCGAGGCTGCCGCGCAGATCAAAGCCCTCAAGCAATGCCAACTGTTCGCGCGGCGAGTAGTCCGCTTTCGGAGTGACGTTCAAATCAACGGGCATTATTTCCAGACCTCGCGCCAATATGCATGCGCGCTCGATTGTGTTCTCAAGCTCGCGCACATTGCCCGGCCAGTCGTATTCTTCGAGCGCGCGCAAAGATTCATCTGTCAGACGCAACGGCGCGCGACGCAGTTCGCGGCCATACTTGGCAGCAAAGAACTCTGCTATCTGTCGCACGTCGCTTCTTCGTTCGCGCAACGCGGGTATGTTGACGGGGAAGACTGCCAGGCGGAAATACAAATCTTCGCGGAACTGCTTTGAAGCGATGGCGGTTTTCAAATCGCGATTAGTCGCTGCGACTACGCGCACATCAACTTCGATGTCTGCCGAGCCGCCGAGCCGCGTGATCTTTCTCTCTTCCAAAAC
>DATEKX010000186.1:0-17842 GCA_035277165.1 Blastocatellia bacterium
GTTCTGCGGATCGAAACCCGGATTGACCTGGCTCAGTCGCCAGAAACTCTTGACGAGCAAACCCGCGCCGACCAGCAGCACGAGCGAAAGCGCGACTTCAAAAATTACCAGCGGGCCGCGAAGCCGATTATGACCTGCGCCTGCCGTGTCGCGACCGCCTTCCTTCAGCGCTTCGTTCAGATTCGGATTTGCAGCTTGCAGTGAGGGCACTACGCCGAATACCAAGCCTGTCAAAATCGAAACCCCCAGCGTGAAACCTAAGACGCGGCCATCCAAATTGAACTTCATCCAAAAGGGCATCTCGCCGGGAATCGCGGCCAGCAGCAAATCGCGCCCCCAAACAGCAATGACTAAACCAAGCGCGCCGCCTATGAGTCCGAGCAACAGGCTTTCAGTGAGCAACTGCCGAAAAATACGACGCGGGCTTGCGCCGAGCGCCGAGCGAATGGCGACCTCTTTTTGCCGCGCCGAAGCTCGCACGAGCAACAGATTGGCTACGTTGGCGCAGGCGATTAACAGCACGAAGCCAACAACGCCAAGTAGAATAATCAACGCCTGACGATAATCACCCGTCAGGCTTTCATGCAGACGGAAAACGTTGACCCCCATCCCTTCATTCGTCACCGGATTCTTTTCTTCGATGTGAAGAGCGATGGTGTTCATCTCGGCCTGCGCTTGCTCAATCGTGACTCCCTCTTTCAATCGAGCAATCGCGCTCAACCCGTGATCGTTGCGAGTCCAAAGCTCGGAGTTGAGAGCCATCGGCACCCACAGATCGGCGACATCGGGAAACTTGAAGCCCGACGGCATCACTCCGATTACTGTGCGCGGGCGGCTTCCGGTCGTGATCGTCTGGCCGATGATGTTAGGGTCTGCCGCGAAGCGCCGCCGCCAAAGCCCATCGCTCAGTAGGATTACGGCATCCTGGTTAGGGTGATCTTCTTCCGTCAGAAATGTTCGCCCCAATGTTGGCGACACGCCCAGTATTTCGAACATACCGGCAGACACTCTTGCGCCGGAAATCTGTTCAGGCTCGCCTCCGTCAACAACTGTGTAAGTGTCTCCCTGATACGCTGCTATGTCTTCGAAGACATGGTTTTGCTCGCGCCAGTCCGCGAAGTTTGGAAACGATACGCCCATTGAACTGACTCCGCGCTTTGACGCCGTTTCGTCCAGCATCATCAATCGCTCAGGATTCTGATAAGGGAGCGGGCGCAGCAGGATGCCGTTAACGAAGCTGAATATCGTGCTGTTCGCGCCAATGCCTAAAGCCAGAGTCATCACGGCGACGATAGTGAAAGCAGGCTTCTTAAAAAGCATTCGCAGCGCATAACGCAGGTCTTGAAATAATGTGCCCATAGATTCCCCCTCATGAATTTCAAATCTCAAGTTGAAATCCGAGATTTGAAATCACTCATAGCGAAGCGCAACCATCGGGTCTATTTTTGTAGCTCTATGCGCGGGCACTGCGCAGGCCATGAGAGCTATCCCTATAAGTAGTGATGAAATGAGTGCAAAGGTTGCAGGATCAGTAGCACTCACGCTGTAAAGCATGCTCGACACCAGTCGAGTCAAAAAAAACGAAGCGATTAACCCTATCCCTACGCCTGCAAGCGCAAGAGACATGCCTTGCCAGATTACTAGCCGTAATACGTCGCGGGCCTGAGCGCCCAACGCCATGCGAATACCTATTTCATGCGTGCGTTGCGCTACCGAATATGAAATCAGACTGTATATTCCTACGCTTGCCAGCAGCAGCGCCACTGCTGCCAAACCTGCCAGCAACAGCATGTTTAAACGCCGTGTTGCGACAAGCCCTTCCATCATTTGATCCATTGTGCGGATATCTTTGACGGGCAAATTCTTGTCGAGCGCCCATACCTCTTGCCGAATCGCGCTGGCAAGCGTCAGAGGGTCGCCTTCGGTTCTGACCACCATCTGCATCGAAGAATTCGGCGTTGGCAGGTAGGCTTCTATTCCAAAAGGCGCGTCCAGTCCCATGCGTCTTATGTCGCGCACTACGCCTATGACTGTGAACCACGGACTTTTGAAATTCGGATCATCAAATTTAAACCGCTTGCCCAATGCTTCTTCGTCGGGCCAGTAGCGACGAGCGAAAGTCTCATTGATAATAACGACGGGGTTCGCTTCGTCGAGGCTGTCTCTTTCAATGAACGCACGACCTTTGATAAGAGAGATGCCCATCGTCTGAAAGTAATTTGGAGTGATCGTATTGATCGGCAAATCGGCGCGCGGCGTTTCAGTTTGAGTGGCCTTGCCTTCGATGGCGAATGGAACTTTTTCGAGTTCACTCAACATAATGCTGGAAGTGGCTCCGACCGATACGACACCGGGCGCGCTCTTAACACGCGCTTCGAGTTGCTGAAAAAATTCTGTCTGTTGCGCAAGATCAGGATACCGGGAATCAGGCAGGCTGAGGTTTGCGATCAATAGATGATCGGGATTAAATCCCGGATCAACCTGTTGCAGGCGATTGAAGCTTTTTATCATCAGCCCTGCGCCTATCAGCAGAACAAGCGTCAACGCCGTTTCAGTAACTACAAGCAACCTGCGCGCGTGCGTGCCTTGACCTCCGGCAACTGTGCGGCTGCCTTCTTTCAACGCTTCGTTGATTGCGACCTTCGAGCCTTGCAACGCGGGCGCAAGGCCGAACACAAGCCCTGTCAGAATCGAAATGCCGAGATTGAAAACAAGCGCCGTGCGATTAATGCCTGCCTGGTCGAGTCGAGGAATACCGGCGGGGCTGAGAGCTACCAGCACACGAATCCCATACCACGCGAGCAACAATCCAAAACCGCCGCCCGCTATGGCGAGCAGCAGATTTTCGCAAAGCAACTGCCGAATGATGCGCAGACGGCTCGCCCCCATCGCCAGTCGAATAGCCATTTCCTTTTGTCTTTCTATAGCGCGGGTGAGCATCAGGCTGGCTACATTGGCGCAAGCAATCAACAACACCAATGCGACTGCTGCCCATAACAAAAGCAGAGAGCCTTGCGACTTCCCAACCATCTGCTCGCGCAGAGGAACGACGTTGATGCCAAGCCCTTCGTTTTCGCGCGGGTACTGCCCGACCAGCCCCGCCGCAACCGCGTTCATGTCCGATTGCGCCTGCTCGCGCGAAACATTCGACTTCAAGCGACCGATCACCGACAGCCACACGTTCATTCGGAACTTTGTTTTCATGTTTGGCGTGACTGAAATCGGTTTCCAGAAATCGGCGTGGCCGGGAAAGTCGAACCCGCGCGGCATAACGCCAATGACAGTAGCGCTGTTTTGATTGAAAGGAATCGTCTGGCCGATCAGGTCAGGGTTTGAGCCGAAACGTCGTTGCCACAGGCCGTGACTTAACACTACGACCGGCGCTCGACCCGGCTCTGCGTCTTCCGAAGAAAAATCGTGCCCCATCGCAGGACTCACACCCATGACTGAAAAGAAATCTGTGGTGACGTTGGCTCCGTGAATCTCTTCCGGCACGCCGCCTGTGAGCGTAGCCGTTGATCTGACAAATGCTGACAGGCTTTGAAAGCTCTGATTTTGATCGCGGAAATCGCTGAAGTTAGGATAAGAAGTAAGCCCTTCGCGCTCGCCCTTTCTCGCATTGTCCGTCCACACCATCGCGAGTCGGTCTTCTGCCGGGTAGGGCAGCGGCCTGAACAACGCTGCATTGACTACACTGAAGACGGCGGTGTTCGCGCCTATTCCTAAAGCCAACGCCACGACTGCTACGGCAACGAGCGTCGGCTTCTTAAGCAACATCCGAACTCCATAGCGGATGTCTTGGAATAAAGTCTCCATAACTTCCTTTTAGAGCAGTATTAGCAGTCCCGTTAGGGACGACCAGTCTATAGTTTCGGCATCCTGAATATTTTCTGTAGCTCCGTAGGAGCGACCTGTTGACTCAGAGGTCGCTCCTACGGAGCTACAGAATCATTTGCATCGCGTTGCTATAGACAGGTCGCTCCTACGGAGCTTCTTTACTCATAACGAAGCGCGACCATCGGGTCAACTTTCATAGCGCGACGAGCAGGCACGAAACAGGCTCCCAGAGCCACTCCTGTCAATATCAACGGTATCGCGATAAACGTTAAGGGGTCGGTTGTGGTCACGCCGAACAGCAGGCTCGACATCACGCGAGTCAATGCGAAGGACGCGGCCACTCCTATACCGACGCCGGTTAATGTGAGCAGTAACCCTCGCGCTACAACCAGCTTGAATATGTCTCGACGGTCTGCGCCCAACGCCAGACGTATGCCCATCTCGCGCCTGCGCCGATTGACCGAGAATGACATCACGCCATAAATGCCGACCGATGCGAGAACCAGAGCCAGCAAGGCGAATGAGCCGAGCAAGGCCATATAGAAACGCGGCTTCGCAACAGAGGTGGATAGCAGTTGTTCAAGCGTGGCAATGTCGTAAACCGGCTGGTCTTTATCTACTGCTTGAACCTGGCTTCGCACGGCGGCAATCAAGCCAGTCGGCTCGGAGTCCGTGCGCATGACCAACGTCATCCAACGCAAGAAACTGAACTGCTTCTGATCATAAGGCTGATAAATGGCCGCGCCTTCCTGAGCGTCCAATCCCATGTGCTTTACATCGCCGACTATCCCGACAATCGAATACCACGGAGCGTCCTGCTCGCCGAAACGTATGCGCTTTCCAATGGGGTCTTCGCTCGAAAAGAATTGTTGAGCCATGCTCTGGTTTATGATGACAACAGGAGGAGCGTTGCGATCATCTTGCCTTGTGAACCCTCGCCCATTGAGCAATGGAATAGACATAGTGCGGAAGTATTCGGGAGTGATTGCGCGATAGGCGGCGTCCTGCTCTTCGACTGAGCGAGTTGCCGCGCGCCCTTCGATGACGAAGTTGAATCCCATACGGTTGGCTTTGAGCGGAATGTCCTGAATTGCGCCGACTGCGCGCACTGCGGGAACTGTCTCGACCCGATCAATGACCTGCTGAAAGAAAGCAGTCTGTTGTTCGTTGCTGCCGTACCGCGACGCGGGCAGCCAGATGCGCATGGTCAGCATGTTCTCTGTGTTGAATCCGGGATTGACTTCGTGCAGGTGCAGGAAACTTCTTATCATCAGGCCCGCGCCGACCAGCAGCACAAGCGTTACTGCGATTTCCGAAACGATGAGCAGGTTGTGGAACTTCAAGCCTGAACTGCTTGTGACGGTTTGGCCAGTCTCTTTGATCGCTTCTTGAAGATCGGGCTTCGATGCAAAGAGCGCGGGCACAATGCCGAAGACAAAAGCAGTCAATATAGAAAGCATTAATGTGAACGCAAACACGCGACCGTCAATGCGCGCATCAGCAAGGCGAGGAATGTCGCCGGGATTCAGCGAAATGAGGATGTCCATGCCCCACACCGCGAGCAATATGCCTGCGCCTGCGCCAAGCAAAGCAAGCAACGCGCTCTCTGTGAACATCTGGCTGATCAGCCGACCTCGACTTGCGCCGAGCGCCGAGCGAATAGCCATCTCTTTTCGCCTCGCTGTGCCCTTTGCCAAAAGCAGGTTGGAAACATTAGCGCAGGCAATCAGCAACACGAAGCCGACGGCCCCGAACAATAATAAAAGCGCGGGCCGGGTGCTGCTTACTTCGTTCTCCTGAAAAGGAACAAGGGCAACGCTCCATCCCGCGTTCGTATCAGGGTAGGCTTGCTCAAGCTGGCCTGCGATTGTGACAAGCGCAGCGCGCGCTTGTTCGACCTTTACGTTCGGTTTGACTCGCCCAATCACTTTGAGAAACTTTCCGGCGCGATCCTGTTTCTGCGCAGCGCTGAACCCGGCGGGAACCCATAATTCGACCTCTCTGCCGGGGAACTTGAAATCGGGAGGCATTACTCCGATTACAATAAAACTGTTTCGATTGAGAGTGATTGCCTTTCCGATAATTGCAGTATCAGAGCCGAAGCGTCGCTGCCAGAAACCATGACTCAACACGACTACATTGTCTTTGCCGGACTGATCGTCATCGGGGGTGATAGTTCTGCCCATGCTCGATTGAACGCCCAGCACATCGAAGAAACTTCCCGTGACGACCGCCGCCTCTAATCGTTCCGGCTCGTCCACGCCCGTGAGGTTATATGTCCAATTGAAGTAGGCAGCCATGTTGTCAAACACCTGATTCTGGCTGTTCCAATCTGTGAAATTGGCGATACCTGATGCCTGCGCATTCTTGCCATCGGGATTGCTCAGTTGCGGATTAGTCTCCCAAATCGAGACGAGCCGATCAGAGTCTTTGAAAGGAAGTGAACGCAGCAAGACCGAATCCACTACGCTAAAGATCACCGTGTTAGCTCCTATTCCTAACGCAAGCGTGATTATCGCGATAGCAGTGAATCCGGGATTTTTAAGCAGCGCGCGAATGCCGTAACGTATATCCTGAAACAGAGTCTCCATAATCACCTCTTAACCTTACTCGTAACGAAGCGCAATCATCGGATCAACCTTCGTAGCGCGACGAGCAGGCACGAAACAGGCTCCCAGAGCCACTATTGTCAGTATCAACGGTATCACTATAAACGTTAACGGGTCGGTCGCGGTCACGTCGAACAGCAGGCTCGACATGACGCGAGTCAATGCGAACGCCGCCGCCACACCTATGCCTACGCCGATCACAGAAAGCCTGATCGCTTGCCCGAATACGAGCTTGAGTACATCGCGCTGCCCTGCGCCAAGCGCCATGCGAATGCCGATTTCGTGAGTCCGCTGCGTGACCGTGTAGCTGATCACGCCGTAGATTCCCACCATCGCCAGCGCCATCGCTACGGCGGCGAATGCTGCGAGCAGAGTCATGTTGAAACGCCTCGCCGCGACCGCCGTGGACAGGTAATGCTCCATTGTTTTCACGTTGACGACAGGCTGGTCTTTGTCCACTGCCCAGACTGCGTTCTGCGCAGCCGCAGATAAACTCTCAGGACTGGCAGAGGTGCGCACAACCAGCGCCATGTAGCCGAAAGGGCTTTGCGGGTATGAAAAATACATGTGCGGCCTGGACTGTTTTTCCAGCGCCGAATGTTTCACATCAGCCGCGATTCCGACAATCGTAGCCCACGGATACTCTGCGTTCGAGCTTCCTCTTTTTATTCGCTGGCCTAAGGCGTCTTCGCCGGGAAAGAATCGCTCGGCCATGCTTTCGCTTATGATCGCAACCGGAACCGACTGCTCGCTGTCTGTTTCACTGAAATCGCGCCCTCTCAAAATAGGAATCCCCATCGAGCGAAAATAGTTCGGGCTAATGGCTCGCATGTCGGCTATGGACCCTACATCGAACGATTCTGAAGGATGGCTTTCGATTGAAAAATTACCTGACTCTTCCATTCCGCTCAGAGGAAGATGAGTGATCGCGCCTGCCGATTCGACGCCGGGCAGCGCCTCGACGCGATTGATGACCTGTTTGAAGAAAGCCGCCTGATCAGCCCCGCGAGAGTATTTTGATTGAGGCAAAAAGATTTGCATCGTCAGCACGTTTTGCGGATTGAAACCCGGACTCACATTCATAAGTTGCGTAAAGCTTCGTATCATCAATCCCGCGCCGATCAACAACACGAGCGACAACGCGACTTCAGCAATCACAAGCAGATTGCGAACACGGTTGGCGCGCGAGCCTGAGGTTGAACCTCGCGCCCCTTCTTTCAAAAACTCGTTCAAGTTCGCTTTTGAAACCTGCGCCGCCGGAGCAAGCCCAAAGATCATTCCCGTCAACAGCGAAACTGCGAAAGTAAATCCGGCCACAGCGCCGTCAACTCTGACTTCATCCATCCGAGGAAGATTGCCGGGACTCAAAGCGAGCAGCGCGTCAATTCCCCAGATAGCCAGCAAGATGCCGAAGCCTCCGCCCACAAGCGCAAGCATTATGCTTTCCGTCAGCAACTGTCGAATGATTTGCAACCGGCTTGCGCCCAGAGCTGTACGAATCGCTATCTCTTTTTGACGCGACGACGCGCGCGCAAGCAAAAGATTTGCGACGTTGGCACAGGCTATCAGCAATACGAACCCGACTGCGCCGAGCAGAACCCACAGAATCAAGCGGATGTCACCGATGGATTGCTCTTCAAGCGAAACGATCTTCACTCCCCAGCCAGCGAGTTGCGGATACTGTTGCTCGATGTTTTGAGCAACAGAGGTCATTTCAGATTGCGCGCGTTCGATTGCGATTCCCGGTTTGAGGCGAGCCAGCACGCCGTAATTATGATTTCCCCGGCTGCTGATCTGCCTGCTTGTCAACGCTATCGGCGTCCACAATTCGGTCTGCGGCGGAAGCTGGAAATATGCCGGAAGGTCTGTTGCTTTTGGATAGTTGAAGCCTTTGGGCATGACTGCAATGACAGTATAGCTCGCGCCATTCAGCATAAGCGTTTTGCCGATGATGCCGGGGTCGCCAGCCCAGCGACTTTGCCACAAACTGTGACTTACGACGACCACACGATTTTGGTCGGGCTGATCTTCTTCTTCGGTGAAGGTGCGACCTGCGGCAGGCTCTACGCCGAGCAGTTTGAAAAAGCTGGCGGAAACCTGCGCGCCTCCAAGTTGTTCCGGCCTGTCTGTGCCTGTCAGAGTGAAATTCGCGCCGCTGACAATCGACATGGCTTCAAATGATTCGCTCTGGCTTCGCCAGTCCGTGAAATTGCCTGCGGAGACCGGCAGCAAATCAGACCCGATTTGAACCTTTGGATTGGTTTCCCACACCAGCGCGAGCCGCTCAGGATGATCGTAGGGCAATGATTTGAGCAGCACAGCATTCACGACGCTGAAGATCGCGCTGTTTGCTCCGATGCCTAAAGCGAGAACGAGCACAGCAACAAAAGTGAAGCCGGGACGTTTAATAAGCATTCGCGCGCCGTAGCGCAGGTCTTGAAATAAAGTGTCCATCATTTCCTCCCGAATCAATTAAGAATTAAGAATTACGAATTATTCTCCGCTTCCTCTATTCTTAATTTTTAATTCGTAATTCTTAATTGGCTACTCGTAACGAAGCGCGATCATTGGGTCAACTTTAGTGGCGCGACGAGCAGGCACGAAACAGGCTCCCAGAGCCACTCCTGTCAGAATCGCCGGTATAAGGATGAAAATTGTGAGGTCAGTCTGGCTCACTGCGAACAGCAGGCTTTCCAGTACGCGAGTCAGCGCGAGGCTTGCGGCCAATCCTACGACGACTCCTGTCAAAGTCAGCGTCATCCCTTGCCCCACGACCAGTTTGATTATGTCTCGACGGCTTGCGCCGAGCGCCATTCTTACGCCGATTTCATGTGTGCGCTGCGTGACTGAATATGAGATGACGCCGTAGATTCCTACGCTTGCGAGCATCAAAGCCAGGGCGGCGAAGATGACGAGCAGTATCATCGAAAATCGCCGCAAGGAAATCGAATCTGCCAGCAGTTGATCGAGCGTCGTGATGCTATAGATCGCCTGATCTTTATCAACCGACTGAATCTCGTTTCTGACAGCAGCTATCATGGTTTTCGGGTCAACAGTTGTGCGAACCACGAGCGACATAAACGGAGTTGGAAACTGCGCTTCGGGCAGGTAAATCTGCATCGGGTCTTTCCTGTCCAATCCATACTGCTTAACGTCGCCCATAACGCCCACGATAGTGCGCCACGGCTGCGGATTCCTTTCCGAGCCGGGAAACTTTATTCGCTTTCCAAGCGGGTTCTGATCGGGCCACAACTCGCGCGCCATCGTTTCGTTGATGAGCGCAACTTGCGGAACATTCTCTGTATCTTGTTCGGTCAGCGCGCGGCCCTGCAAAAGCGGTATCGACATTGTGCGCAGGTATCCCGGCGTTGTTATGTAGAGGTCTACGTCAATCTCTTCTCCGCGAGGCTTTGGATAATCTTCGACTGCGAGGCCGCGGCCATCGAAATTGCCGCTCAAAGGCAGAACGCTCGTCAACCCGGCGGATTGAACTCCCGGTAATGCTTCGATGCGTTCGATCATCTGATTATAAGCAGCCACCCACATCGGAGCCTTAGGATATTTCGCGCCCGGCAGCGTGACGTTCATCGTCAACTGATTTTCAGAGCTGAAGCCGGGACTTACATCGCGCAATCTGAGCACGCTTTTAATCAACAGCCCCGCGCAGATCAAAAGCACGAGCGCCATCGCCACTTCGCTCACGACAAGCGCGCTTCGCAAACGATTGCGGCCCGCGCCCGCGCCCGAACTGCGGCCGCCCTCTTTCAGCGACTCGTTGAGGTCCGGGTTGGATACGTGCAGCGCGGGCGCAAGCCCGAAGACAATGCCCGACAGAAGAGAAGCCACGAGCGTGAATATAAGCACGCTGGAATCTATCTTGATTCCAACGAGCAGCGGAGTGACTTGCGAACCGAGCGCTTCGATGATGCTCGCCCCCTGCAAAGCCAGCAACAATCCCAATCCACCGCCGACCAGAGCAAGCATTACGCTTTCAGTTAGAAACTGACGCACGAGTCGTGAGCGCGCGGCTCCTAACGCTCGGCGGATGGCGATCTCTTTTTGACGAGCGGCGCTGCGCGCCAGCAGCAGGTTGCCCACATTCGCGCAGGCGATCAACAGCACGAATGCCACGGCTCCAAACAGCATCAACAGCGTCGGGCGCAGTCCTCCAACCGTGTCTTCGGGCAAAGTCACAAGCCGCACGCCATAGCCCGTATTATTCTGGGGGTGTTCCTGCTCTATGCGGCTGGCGATTACGTCCATCTCTGCCTGAGCCTGTTCGAGCGTGACGCCCTGTTTGAGCCGAGCGATTGAACGCAAATGACGCGCTGCGCGTTGTTCTTCATCGTGAGGCTCGGCTACGGGTCTATAAAAATCTCCGCGAGGGGTAACCATGCTCGTAGGAAGCGGCTGAAAATCTGCTGGCATGACTCCGACAATGGTGTACGGTCTGCCGCTCAAACTCACCGTCTGGCCGACTACATTCGGGTCGCCGCTGAATCGCCGCTGCCATAAGCCATAGCCTAAAACGATGACAAAATCTTTGCCGTCCTGCTGTTCTTCGGGCAGGAAAGTGCGACCAAACATCGGCGTGGCTTTCATTATTGAGAAGTATCCGTCGCCGACCTGTATGCCCTGTATTCTTTCAGGCTCGCCGTCGCCCAGCAGCGTAGCGCTCCAGCCGCCGTACGTCGTTATATCTTCAAAGACAGAATTTTTATTCCGCCAATCGTCAACGTCTGTGGCAGAAACCTGACTTCGATGATTGCCTTCATTAGCCGAACTGCCCCACGCAAGGACTATGCGATCAGGATCGTTGAATGGAAGAGATTTCAAAAGAATGGCATTCACCACGCTGAATATGACTGTGTTCGCGCCGATGCCAAGCGCGAGCGAGATGACGGCTATCGCGGTGATCGCGGTGCTCTTGCGCATCATGCGAATACCATAGCGAACATCTTGAATTAAAGTTTCCATAATTCCTCCAATTTGAAATCTCAAATCATTCATGTCTGAGCGCGATCATTGGCTCTACTTTTGTGGCTCGACGCGCAGGGATGTAGCACGCAAGCATCGCTACGGTTGTTAGCGCCAATGCTGTCAGGACAAACGTCAGCGGATCAGACGCGCTGACGCCGAACAACAAACTTTTCAGCCAGCGCGTCAGACCCAGCGAAGCAAACAATCCTAGCGTAAGCCCCGCCAGCACCAGTTGCATGCTCTGCCCGATCATCAATCGCAACACGTCATGCTTCTGCGCGCCGAGCGCGATGCGAATGCCGAGTTCGCGTGTGCGCTGCGTTACTGCATAACTCATCACGCCGTAAATGCCGACTGCGGCCAGCAGCAACGCGACTGTTGCGAACAGCCCCAAAAGCCACGTGATAAAACGGCGCGGCGCGATCTGGCGCGCGAGCTGGCTTTCCAGCGTATTGATTTCATTAACCGGAACATTCGGATTGATGGCTTGAACTTCGCTTTTGATCGCGGCGGCCAGATTTATCGGATCAACACTCGCGCTGCGCACGGCCAGCGTTGAATCCGGCAGCGGCGACCGCCCGAATGACGTGTAGATTTTGATTCGCCCCAGCGACTCAGAACCGTAATTGCGAACGTCGCCAGCGACGCCGATGATTTCGATGGGGCCTGTGCTGTCGTATTTGATATGGTTGCCGACGGCGTTGCCTTGCGGCCAGAATTGCCGCGCCAGTTGTTCATCCACCAGCATGACGGGAGCCGCTTGCGCGATTTCCTGCGGCGTGAAGTCGCGCCCCTGTTTGATAGGGATGCGCATCGTCTTAAAGTAATCTGCCGTGATGATGCCCCAATCAACATTGATCAATTCGCCAGCATTGATCTTCTGATAAGCGCCGTTGATTTCAGGATTGATGTCGTTCTGCCATGCGGGTTCAAATCCCGGCAGGTCGCCGTTCATCACGCACGCGGATTCGACGCCGGGCAGCGCTTCGATGCGTTCGAGCAGTTGCGTATAAAAGACCTTCAGCCTTTCGCGACTGGGGTAAGCTTCACGCGGCAGCAGGCGCATCGTCACTACGTTCTCTGCTTTGAAGCCGGAATCAGAAGCAACCAAACGCGCCATGCTTTTGATGAGCAGCCCTGCGCCAATAAGCAGCACCATCGCCAGCGCGACTTCAGCGATAACAAAGGTGTTGCGCAAACGACCACTGCGAGCGTCGGTCGCGCTGCGGCTTCCTTCTTTCAGCGTTTCGTGCAGGTCGGTCTTCGCGCTCTGCCACGCGGGCGCAAGCCCGAACAGCACGCCGGTCAAAACCGAAAGCAAAAGCGTGAAACCGAATACGCTCCATCCAATCGCCACGCCTGACAAGCGCGGCACATCTTCAGGAGCGAATTTCACGAGCAAATCAACTCCCCAACTCGCCAACAACAACCCCAATCCGCCGCCTATGATCGCAAGCAGCACGCTTTCGATCAGCAATTGTCTGATCACGCGCAAACGTGTTGCGCCGAGTGCCGCGCGAATGGCGAACTCTTTCTGGCGAGTTGCCGCTCGCGCAAGCAAGAGGTTCGCGACGTTGGCGCACGCGATCAACAGCACAAGCCCGACCGCAGCAAACAACAGCAACAGAGATTTCTGCGTGTCGCCGACGATGCTTTCCTGCAAAGTGACCACACGAATCGTATTGCCGCCGTTGTGCATGGGGTGCTGAGTGATCAATTGTTCTTCGATAGATTTCATGTCTGCGCGGGCCTGCTCGATTGTCACGCCGGGTTTGAGCCGCGCAATGACATTGCCCGCGATGCGATCAGAACGACTGAACCAGCCGCTTCCCGGTTGAGTATACTGCTCTGTCAGCACCCACAACGAAGGCGGCCCCTGATGTTGAAACTCCTTTGGCATCACGCCGATGACAGTGAAAGGCTGGTTGTTGAGCGTGATCTGACGGCCCACGATGTCGGGGTCGCCGCCGAACTGCGTTTGCCAGAAAGTGTGACTGAACACGGCCACAAACGGCGAGCCGAATTTGTCTTCTTCGCTGTTGAAATCGCGCCCGAGCAACGGATAGGCGCGCATCACGCGAAAGTAATCCGCCGTGACCATTCGCGCGGTGACGGATTGAGCTTCGCCGCTGCCGGTCATGGTTATATGCCAGCCGCGAATCGTCGCCATCGCTTCAAACGACTGATTGCGGTCGCGCCAGTCCAGAAAGTTCGGATATGAAATCCATCGCGACGGGATTTCTTCGTGCCGCTCTGTTAGCCAGACCAGCCGGTCAGCTTCCGCGTAGGGAAGGGGACGAAGCAGAACGGCGTTGACTACGCTGAAGATCGCAGTGTTAGCGCCGATGCCCAAAGCAAGCGTGATAATAGCTACGAAAGCGAAGCCGGGTTTTTTCGTAAGCATCCGCGCGCCGTAGCGCAAATCTTGAAGCAGTGTTTGCATCAACCCTCCCTGGTCAATTACGAATTAAAAATTAGGAATTAAGAATTACTCTTCAATCCTCGATTCTTAATTTTTAATTCGTAATTCTTAATTGGCTACTCGTAGCGAAGCGCGACCATCGGGTCTACCTTTGCCGCGCGGCGCGCAGGAATGTAGCAGGCCAGCAGCGCAATCAGCAGCAGCAAAACGCCGACTGCCACAAGCGTCACCGGATCACTTGCCTTCACGCCGTAAAGCTGGCTTTCGATTACCTGCTTCAGCGCATAAGCGCCTATCGCGCCAATGATCAGCCCGATGAAGACCAGCTTCATTCCTTGCCAGATCACGAGTCGCAGCACGTTGGATGTTTGCGCGCCCAGTGCCATGCGAAGGCCGATCTCCTGAGTGCGTTGCGCGACTGAATAAGCCATCACGCCGTACAAACCAATGGCCGCAAGCATCACGGCAAGCCCGCCGAAAAAGGTCAACAAGCCAGCGAAGAGGCGTTCTTGCGTCAGCGCTTCACGAGATTGCATCACCTGAGTTTTGACATCTGTGACCGGCAGGTTGTCATCCACTTCGCGCACATACTCGCGCACGGTATTAGTCAGAGCGATGGGGTCGCCCATGGCGCGAATAGAAAAGAACATCTCGCCGTTCTCTCTGCTATCTTGCCGCCAGGGTGTGTAAATCAACGGCTGCAACTCTGAGCGCTGTCCGTCGTATTTACTGTCGCGCACGATGCCGACAATCTCGATTTTGCCAACAGTTTCTTCATCGAAGCCGACGCGTTTGCCGAGGGGGTCTTCGTCAGGGAAGAATTTTCGCGCCAGCTCTTCATTGATGACAGCGACTTTCGGAGCGCGCTGATCATCCTGTTCGGTGAAACCTCGTCCGCGCAGCAGCGGAATCTCCATCGTCTTGAAAAAATTTTCGCGCACGACCTGTGTATTCGTCAGGTGTTGTGCGTCGGTCTTCACCGTCTCGCCGGGCAGGATGATCGCAGTATTGTTCATGTAATGCGCGATCAGTGGAACGTTCGCAAAGGTGACGGACTGCGCGCCGGGCAGTGTGTCGAGTCGCGCAGCCAACTGCTTATAAAGTTGCAACAGCTTTTCATCCTTGTACCCGCTCGAACCCGGATGCAGCGCGAAATTCAACAGGTTTTCCTGATTGAAGCCAACATCGACCTGTTGCAGATTGCGCAGCGTGCGAACGAACAACCCCGCGCCGACCAGCAGCACAAGTGACATCGCTACCTGCGCGATGACCAGCACTTTGCTCAACCGCGAACGCGATATGCTGCTCCCCGTGCGATTGCTCTCTTTAAGAGCCGATGTCAGGTCGAGTTTAGTCGCGCGCCACGCAGGCGCAAGCCCGAACAGAATTCCTGTAAACAACGAAATGCCGAGCGTGAAACCAAGCACTCGCCAGTCCAGTTGGTATTCCATGCCTTCAGGCAGAAAGTCGCCGCGTACGCCCATCGCTGCCAGCGCTTCCTTGCCCCAGAGCGCGAACAAAATACCGACTGCGCCGCCCACGATTGCCAGCAATGCGCTTTCCGTTAACAGTTGCCGGATCAAGCGCCAACGCCCTGCGCCGACTGCCAATCGCACTGTGATTTCGGGCGCGCGCATGGCCGCTCGCGCAAGCAGCAGGTTCGCTACATTGGCGCACGCAATCAACAGCACAAGAAAGACGACACCGGACAGAATATAGATTGTTGGTGAATAAATACTACGCATCTCCCACATCCCAACACTGCCGGAGAGCGCGACTAGATGTGGATAATCTTGCGGCTCGATTTGCACAGGATCATTCTCTTTTTTAGGCGGCGGCATTATTGCCAATGCTTCGGCTTGAAACGCGCTGTCGAGTGTTTCCTGTGCTTGTTTGATAGTTGCTCCGGGTTTCAACCGGCCCATTATATTCACCCACCACATTCCGGGTTTGCCGGGCCTGTCCATCATCGGTCTTTCGCTCTCCAACACAGGCTGGAATGCAATCGGCACGGTGATGTCCGGGCGCTGGCCGACCTGCATGGTGCTTGTGTAAGCGGGCGGCGTGACGCCAATGATGGTGAAGGTGACTTTATTGAGATTGATCTGACGGCCTATCACCGCAGGGTCAGCGCCAAACCGGTTTTGCCAGTAGCGATAATTGAGCATGGCAACAGGCGAGGCGGCAGGATCATCATCCGATTCCATGATCATGCGCCCGTGCGCCGCCTGCAGGCCCAGTGCGGCAAAATAATTGCCGGAAACGACCTGTCCTCCAGCCGTCTCTGCCTGCCCATCCACCTGCACGTTCCAGTCTCCCAGCCTCGCGAAGGCGAACAGATCAGAGATCGCGCTGTCCTTCTGCTCGCGCATCTTCTCGAAGAGGCGATATTGAAACGACGAGCCGCCGCGTCTGCCGGGCGGGAAACCGCCGACGAAGATTCCGCGCATGCCGGTCGTCCTGAAAACTCGTCCTGCTTCCCAGTTGAACTGAACCAATCGCTCAGGCTCTTTGACCGGCAATGTTTTCCACAACACCGCATCAGCCAGACTGAACAACGCAGTGTTCGCGCCAATCCCCAACGCCAGCGACAACACGGCGATGGCCGTAAAACCGGGCGCTTTCCACATCAGTCGCAATCCGTAACGTAAGTCTTGCCATAGTGTCTGCATAAATTCTCCTGATCGAATCATTCATAAGTTTGCGCGAGCGCGATAAAATGAAGTCTCTGCTTATGGAGCGATTTTCTTTGGCGGGCTTTGCCAGACGACATTGACAATCATCCACTTGCCGTCGAACTTCGCCAGATGCATGTAATCTATGCCCCACTCTGCCACGAGTTTCGCCGTTGCCGTCTGATCCAGCACATCATAAACAGTGATCTCTTTCGGCGCGTCTTTGCGCAGCTTGCCGTCTTTGTTCCATGTCCTGGCGATCTCGACCAATTTATCGAAAGTCATGTTTGAGCCGGGGCGATAGGCTTCATCTTTTTCCCCTCGATAAAATCCGAGTTTGGCAAGTTTGGGATGAACGCTGCGTTCGATGCGCGACGGCTCTACGTTATAGATGCCTTCGACATAATCAAGCACAGCCAGGCGTACGGCTTCGCGGTCTGCTTGATTCTGCGCTTGCGCAGGGCAGTTCCCAACTGCCAGCAACAAAGCTACTGCGAGAAAAACCAATCTCTTCATAATCAAAACTCCTTTTAGAATTTAATCACCGAATCATTCATATCTGAGCGCTACACCGGGGTCTACTTTCATCGCTCGACGCGCAGGCGTATAACAAGCCACGAGCGCGACCACCATCAACAACCCTGCCACGAGCGCAAATGTCAGCGGGTCAGTAGCAGACACGCCGAATAACAAACTCGCCATCAACCGCGTCAGCGCAAATGCTGCCACCGACCCAATCGCAACGCCGAGCAAAGCCCAGGTCATGCCCTTTCCAATCACCAATCTGAGTATGTCCGAAGTTTGCGCGCCTAAGGCCAGCCGCACGCCTATCTCTGGCGTCTGCTGCGCGACGAAGTAAGAAAGCACTCCGTAAATTCCGAGCGAAGCCAGTAACAATGCGAGACCCGCAAACGTCGCGAGTAAAATCATTCCCAAACGACGCGGCGCGCTCTCTGCGCTCAACAATTTTCCCATCGTTGCAACATTCGAAATTGGCTGGTCGGGATCAACTGCGTGAATCTCCTGACGCGTTGCGGCAGTCAGATTTTCGGGATTGCCCGTCGTGCGAATGACCAGATCGCGCGGCATGAACCACGGATAAACTTTGGTTTGCCTGTAAGGCAGATACATCTCTGCTTTCACGGCGACATCCATACCCATCTGGCGAACATCAGCGACCACGCCGACAATCGTCAACCACGGAGCGTATTCCGCCGCCAGCTTGAATCGTTTGTCTAACGGGTCTTCATCGGGCCAGTACTGGCGAGCCATCGTTTCGTTGATTATCGCGACAGGCATTGATGTTTGATTGTCGTGTT
>DATEKX010000187.1:0-4398 GCA_035277165.1 Blastocatellia bacterium
ATTGCGAATGGGGGCGCGAGTGTCTCTCGCGCCTCAACGGCATGTTCGCATTCGCAATCTGGGACGCGCGTGATGAATCGCTGCTTCTTGCGCGCGACCGTGTAGGCATCAAGCCGCTCTATTACGCCGACACGCCCGCAGGGTTTGCATTCGCTTCCGAGATAAAAGCGCTGCTCGCGATTCCAGAATTTGATCGCGCGGTTGATCTTTCGGCGCTCGATCAGTTCATGACTTTTTTGTGGACGCCCGACCCGAAGACGGCGTTTCGCGGCATCGAGAAACTCCCGCCCGCGCACTGTCTGGTTTATCGCGACGGCAAGGCCGAAGTCTTCGAGTATTGGGACATCGCGTTTGATGAAGACGATAGTATTTCGGAATCCGAATGGGCCGAGCGACTGCGCGAACAGATCACTCGCAGCGTGCGCGCTCAGATGATCGCGGATGTTCCGCTCGGCGCGTTTCTTTCGGGCGGGCTTGATTCATCAACCATCATCGCGTTGATGACCAGTGTCGCAACGCAGCAGGTCACGACTTACACTTTCGGATTCAAACAAGAAGACCTGCGTTACGACATACTGGAAGACGATGTTAAGTACGCGCGCATTGTCAGCCGCAAATTTCAAACCGACTATTACGAACAATATCTCGAACCGCAGGTAATGGAATTGCTGCCCAAACTCGTCTATCACATGGACGAGCCTGTCGCAGACCCTGCCATCGTCACGAGCTACTTGATCTGTCGCACGGCGCGCGAACGGCTCACGGTGCTGCTTTCAGGCATGGGGGGCGACGAAGTGTTCGCGGGTTATCCTCGACATGCAGCGGTGAAGATTGCCGAAGCATATAATTTGATCCCGCCGTTTCTTTCAAAGCCGGTTGTTGCGGCGCTGCCCGGCGCAAAGCCCGGCAGGTTCACAGCGCTTTTCAGAAACACAAAAAAGCTGGCGCGGTCGGCTGCGCTGCCGGAACGCGAACGCTATCTGGGATTCGGAACTTATTTCACAAAAGACGAAAAGCGCGCAATGTACACGGGCGAACTGCAAGAGGCCGCAACCGGATTTGACGCTTACGAGCAGCATCAGAAATATTTTGATCGCGTGAGCGGCGAAGACTTTATCAATCAGATGCTTTACGTTGATTTGAAGACCTTCCTGCCGTGTTTGAATCTGACTTACACCGACAAGACGAGCATGGCGGCTTCGATGGAAGTGCGTGTGCCGCTGCTGGATCACGAGTTGATCGAGTTGGCGGCGCGAATGCCTGCGCGGTTGAAGCTCAAAGGATTGACGGGGAAACATATTTTAAAGCGCGCGGCTGAAGCGTGGCTGCCGCGCGAGATCATTCACCGCAAAAAGGCTGGCTTCAGCGCGCCTGTTCGCGCGTGGCTCGTGCGCGATCTGCGCGATATGGTCGAAGATTTATTGTCGGAGTCGAACATCAATCGAAGAGGCTACTTCAACTACAAAAGCGTGAGACATTTGATTGATGAGAACCTTGCAGGGCGCGAGGATAATAACTTGAAAATATTTCAACTGCTGACGCTCGAACTCTGGCATCGAACATTTATTGATTAATCGCATGGCTGAAGACCTCAAAACTCGCGTTCACGATTTCTGGCAGGCTAACCCATGCGGGACGAAGTTCGCCGAGTCGGAAATCGGCTCGCGCGAATTCTTCGATGCGGTCGAGCGGCATCGTTACGAAACCGAATCGCACATCCCTGAAGTGATTGACTTCGACCGATGGCGCGACCGCGACGTGCTGGAAGTCGGCTGCGGGCTGGGAACCGATGCGATCAACTTTGCGCGAGCGGGCGCGCGTTACACCGGCATCGATTTGACCGAAGCATCAATCGAGCTTGTGCGAAAAAGATTCGCCTTCGAGCATTTGACGGCAGACCTTAGAGTCGCGGACGGCGAAGCGCTGCCTTTCGCCGATGACAGTTTCGATCTGTTTTACTCTCACGGAGTCTTGCACCACACGCCGGACACCGAGCGCGCGATTTGTGAAGCTCATCGCGTGCTTAAACCCGCAGGCCGAGCGATGGTCATGCTTTATCACAAAAGCTCTTACAACTACTATGTGAACATCATGACGCTCAGGCGGCTGGGAGTGAAGATGCTGAGATTTGATTGGGGGCCGAAGCTGGTTCACAAGCTCACGGGCGAAGACGAGCAGCGATTGCAGAAACTTCAACAAATGTATCGCGACGACCCGAAACGTCTGCTCGCACGCGATGAGTTTTTGAATCAGAATACGGACGGCGCAGGCAATCCGCTCGCTCGCGCATACACGCGGCGCGAAGCCGCAATGATGTTCTCGCGATTTCGAGAGGTTCACACCGAAATTCATTTCTTAAACAAGCGATGGATTCCGATTGCAGGCCGACTGTTGCCACGTTCAGTCGAACGCAGACTGGGGCGATTGATGGGCTGGCACCTTTGGATCATTGCTAAGAAATAATATGACAAACATCCTCATCACAGGCGGAGCGGGATTCATCGGCAGTCATCTTGTTGATTATTTGATGAGCGAAGCTGCGATTGAAACGCTTGATTTGCGCGACCGAATTCGCGTGACGGTCGTTGACAACTTCAACGATTTTTATGACCCGGCAATCAAGCTGGCAAACATCGCTCGTTACCTTAAACGCGACGGATTCGAAATGGTCGAAGCAAACATCGCCGATGCGCGCGCGATGCAGGAATTGTTTGCCCGCTCGCAGTTCGACTGCGTTGTTCATCTTGCGGCGCGCGCAGGCGTGCGCCCTTCGCTCGTTAATCCGATGGCTTACGAAGAGACGAATGTGAGCGGAACATACGCGCTGTTGGAAGCCGCCCGCCGCGAGCGTGTGCCGCGCTTTGTCTTCGGTTCATCGAGTTCAGTCTACGGCGTGAATTCCAGAGTTCCCTTCTCCGAAAACGATTCAATAAGTCAGCCTATCTCGCCTTATGCCGCGACGAAGATTGCGGGCGAAGCAGCTTGTCATGTCTACAGCCATCTCTACGAAATGCGCGTTGTGTGTTTGCGATTCTTCACGGTTTACGGCGCGCGGCAAAGGCCGGACCTTGCGATTCACAAATTCGCGCGGCTGATTACTGAAGGCCGCGCGATTCCGATGTATGGCGACGGCTCGACGCGGCGCGATTATACGTACATTGACGACATCATCTCTGGCGTTGTGGCCGCGATGAATTATGATCAAAGCAAGTTTGAAGTGATCAACCTCGGCGAGTCAGAAACCACGCAGCTTCGCCGCCTTGTTGAGTTGCTCGAACAGGCTCTAGGCAAACGCGCGATTATAGAGCATCAGTCGATGCAGCCGGGCGATGTGCCTGTCACTTATGCCAACATTGACAAGGCGCGACGGCTGCTGGGCTACGACCCCAAAACAAAAATCGAGGCGGGCATAGAAAAATTCGCCGCGTGGTTTACAGACCAGCAACATTGAAACTTGCCTATATCTGTTTACCAGTCTACTATTTTTCGTTTGAGGATTATTTGACAAACAGGTCATGAAAGAATACCGATTAAAGACCGTCAACGAGATTGAAGACCCGGCCTCGCGGCCTCAGGTTTCCGTCTTCCTGCCGGTTTACAATGAAGAGCAAAATATAGAGCCGCTCAACATGCGACTTACAAATTCGCTTGAGCAACTTGATCGCACTTTTGAAATCATATACGTGGACGATGGCTCGACCGACAAGAGCCTCGCAAAGCTGCGGGAGATAGCAACGCGAGACGGGCGGGTGCGCGTCATCGCGCTGCGGCGTAACTACGGGCAAACCGCTGCGATGAGCGCGGGCATAGATCACGCGCGCGGCGAGATACTGATTCCGATGGACGCCGATCTTCAGAACGACCCGACCGACATCAGCCGGTTGCTTAAAAAACTCGACGAAGGTTATGACGTTGTGTCGGGCTGGCGCAAAGATCGCAAGGATAAGTGGCTCACGAGGCGATTGCCTTCGACTCTGGCCAATCGTTTGATCTCTGCAATAAGCGGAGTCGAGCTTCACGATTATGGCTGCACATTGAAAGCTTATCGCCGCGACGTGCTCGCGGATGTAAAGCTCTACGGCGAGATGCATCGCTTCATTCCGATCTACGCGCGCTGGTCAGGCGCGCGCGTGACCGAAATACCCGTCGCGCATCACGCGCGCAGCGCAGGCAAATCCAAGTACGGGCTGTCGCGCACGATCAAAGTGCTGTTCGATTTGATCACGATAAAATTCATGTCGAGCTATTTGACCAAACCGCTTTATCTTTTCGGCTCGGCAGGAATCGTGTGCCTCATGGTATCTTTTTTCTCGCTCGCCTTTGCGCTCTATTATCGTTTCGTGCGCGACATACATTTGAACCGCATGCCGCTGGCGACGCTGGCGATGATAATGTTTG
>DATEKX010000188.1:0-3984 GCA_035277165.1 Blastocatellia bacterium
AAGAGAGCCGCTTTAATCCATCGGTGAAAAGTAATGCTGCGGCGCGCGGCCTCGTACAGTTCATTCAAGAGACGGCGTTGAAGCTTGCAGAGGAAGAAGGCATCAGGAACTTTGAGCTTGATGATGTTTACGAGCCTGAGATTGCAGTTCGGCTCTCGGTGCGATACGTGGCTGACCTGCTCAAGCTCTTTCCGAATAATCCATACGCGGTTGCGGCGTCTTACAACACGGGCGAGCAGAACGTGGAGCGATGGATATTCCGCTCGCGCTCAAAAGATGTTGACCGGATGACGGTTGAAATAGCGATTCCTGAAACGAAGGACTACGTTGCAAAAGTGATGTGCAATTATTGGGCGTACCAGCAACTCTACAGCCGCGATCTGAAATGAGAAAGATTCACCGCAGAGGACGCAGAGTAGATTTCCTCTGCGGTGAATAGACATCCAATGCGGCTACTTCGCGTAATAGCCGCGTTTCGTTTTTGCTACTATCCCGTCGCGATTCACTTTCACATTGATCTTGCGCCAACGCCCGTCTTTCCGAGTGTCGTTCGCCGCATATGCCACGCTGTAGAGCGAATGCAGTTCAGCAGACACCTGTTGATAAACTCCATCGAGGTCTTCTGTGCGCGATGCGCTGAAGCGAGTTCCGCCCGTGTCGTCGGCAAGAGCCTGAAGTTGTTTGCGCGCCGTAGAAAATGCTTCTGAAGAATAATGCCCTTCCGTTTCAGCTTCCGTGTCGAAGTAGACCGGATAAACAGTTGCGTCTTCTTCAACTGCTCGCATCATTAATTCTTCAAAGGTATGTTTCGAGCCTTGCTCGTCAGGACGAAACGAACTGTCTACGCCGTCTGTCAAAACCACTAAGGCTTTGCGGGCCTGCCGGATGTCGCTGAGAAGGTCGAATGATGTCCACGCAGCATCGTAAAAAGCAGTGTCTCCTTCTGTTTGCTCTAATCGCTCGATGCGTTTCTTCAACAGTTTTCTGTCGCTCGTGAAACCGGATACCAGATTGAAGCGCGACGTGAACACTCCAACCGCAATCAGGTCATTCTCTTTAAGCGAGTCAATGAATTTCTTTGCCGCGCGCTTCAGGGAGTCGAGCTTGCTGCCAAGGCTGCCGCTCAAATCCAGCAGCAAAACCAGATTGACCGGCGCATTGACCGGCTCGAAATGGACGACCGTTTGTTGAACGCCGTTTTCTGATATCAGGAAATCTTCCCGGCTCAATTTTGATACGGTCTTGCCGCGCCTGTCGGTTATGCTCACGTTTAGATTGACCAGTCGCGTCTGGAGCTTTATGACTCCTTCATCCGTCTTATGATTCTGCTGAATCAACAGCGGATTAGAAGGAACAGAAAAAAAGATCAGAGTTAATAAAGTAAGCAGTAATATTGGTGACAAGGAAGCCTCCCGGAAGCTTCAATCTTTTTACCCCATCTGATGACAATACGCAGCAGAGCGCCGTGTCGAATGCAGTGACGATTCAGAAATCGAGCTTCGCCGCCGTCTCAGCGATCAGGCCGCGCATCCAGGCGTGGGCGGGGTCACGATGAACTCGCTCGTGCCAGAGCATCGTGAGCCGGAAAGGCGGAATATGGATCGGCGCTGGCAGTACCTGTAGGTTTAATCGCTTGCTGAAGTATAGCGCGAATCGTTCGGGAACTGTCGCAATCAGGTCCGAGCAAGCGACTATGAACGGGACGCTCGCAAAATGGGGAACCTGCACCACAGAGCGTCGCGAGAATCCTTTTTGCGCGAGCAGAGTGTCAATAAATCCCGGCCCTTCACTCTTATAAAAAATCGCCGCGTGACTCGCCGCAGCGTATTGGCGCAAGGATAGTTTGCCCTTGATCGATGGGTGCGAAGCGCTCGCCATGCAGACGCTTTTTTCTTCCCAAAGCACCTCTGACTGCAAGCTCACATCAAGCGACAGCGCGTCGGGGAAAAATCCGATTGCGATGTTGAACGAGTCCGCAAGCGATGCAGTAGCAGGCGGCTGAAACACGCTTGACGAACGATGGACACGCAAGCTTATATCTCCGGCTTGCGCGCGCAACGCGGCGATCACAGGCGCTACGAGCATGATCTCTGCGTAATCGCTGGTCAAAAGATGGAACATGCGCCGCGATGCCGCAGGGTTGAAAGCAGGCTTCTCTTCAATGGCGGCGCGCAAGGATGCGAGCGCCGCGCGAATTGGGCCGATCAACGCCTGCGCCGCAGGAGTCGGCATCATCCCCTCAGGCGAGCGCACCAGAATCGGGTCGTTGAACGTGCGGCGCAATCGCGTGAGCGCGTTGCTCATAGCGGGTTGGCTCAAGCCTATGCGTTTGGCCGCACGAGTCACGTTCCGTTCGTCCATCAGCGATTCAAAGGCGAGAAGCAGATTCAGGTCTATTGATTGGAGATTCATAACGTGAATACCGGATATTACCACAATCCATAAAACGAATCTGCCTGAGTTGCGTATATCTCAAAGGAGCAAGAAACTCGATAAGAGAGTTGATTAATTCACTGGAGAATACCGAGATGAAATTAAGACGACTTTATACATTCTTTGCGATGCAACTGATTGCAGTCCTTTTGCTTTCGCCACTCGCCGCAGCGCAGACTGCATCAGTTGCCAAACCGAATCAGCCCGCCTCCAGCGCAGAGCTTCCCGCGTCGCCTGTCGGGAAACTGGGTCGCACGTTTATCGAATCCATCAACAGCGGTGATAAAACCGCGCAGACCAATTTCATAGCTTCGAGCTTTTCCGAAGCGGCCCTGAAAGACGCGTCAGCCGCTGAATATCTTGCGAATCTACAAAAACTCTACGCGCAGAGCGGCGGCTTCGACGTGATTGCGGTGATGCCCAGCCCAGACGCAAACACGCTGCGATTGAGACTCAAAAGCAAGCGCGGCAATCGCTGGGTGATGTTGGTAACGCGGCTCGATAAAGCGCAGCCGGATAAATTGGACGGATACGGAGTGCGATTGCTGCTCGATCCTGAAATCGAAAAAGCCGATACATGGTCTGAAGCAAAGATGGATGAAGCCGGGGCCGTGAAAGAAATAGAGCGACACGTAGAGATGGCCGCGTCGCAAGATCGCTTCTCAGGCGTTGCGCTGGTTATGAAAGGCGACCGCGTCATATTTAACAAAGCTTACGGGATAGCCGAGCGCGGATTTGGCGCGCCGAATAAACTGGACACCAAATTCAATCTCGGCTCGATGAACAAGATGTTCACAAGCGTCGCCATCGCGCAGTTGGTACAGGCAGGCAAGCTTTCTTATGACGATACGCTGGCTAAGGCGCTGCCCGATTATCCCAACAAGCAGACGGCTGAAAAGATCACAATTCATCAACTGCTCACGCACACATCGGGTCTGGGCGATTTCTTCAAGCCGGAATTTTTTCAGAACCGCGAAAAGTATAGAAACCCGACCGACTATTTTCCGATCTTCGCCAGCGACCCGCTCAGATTCGAGCCGGGCAAAGGATGGTCTTACAGCAACGCGGCTTTTATAGTGCTCGGAGCGGTTGTCGAAAAGGTGTCGGGCCAGAATTATTTCGACTACATCCGCGAACACATTTATAAGCCCGCAGGCATGAAGGATAGTGATTCTTATGCGGCGGACGAAGTGACACCGAATCTGGCCTACGGTTACACACGTTTCGGCGGCGATGACCCGCTCGGCATCGAACCGCGCCGCGCAAACTACATGTCGCTTCCTTTGAAAGGAAGCCCGGCAGGAGGCGGCTACTCGACAGCGCCCGACCTGCTAAGGTTCGCTCAGGCATTGCGCGGCCACAAATTGCTGAACGAAGAGTTTACCGAGAAGGTCACGAGCGCAAAAGTAGACACGGACTTTGGAGCAAAATATGGCTACGGATTTTTTGATGAAGCGGTCGAAGGCAAAGTCGTGCGCGGTCACAGCGGCGGCGCTCCGGGCATCAATTCAGAACTGAAGATGTTTTGGGATGCAAGCTATACTGTGATAG
>DATEKX010000189.1:0-4851 GCA_035277165.1 Blastocatellia bacterium
GCCGCCCGTTTCACGGGCTTATGCAAGATTGTCAACCGCCATCCCCACATCTAAGGATGTGGGCTAGATGCTGACACCCGCGCAGCGGGTTATTTCAGAAACGCTCTAAGTGACAGTTTTAGAAGAAGCTCCGTAGGAGCGACCTGTCTATAGTGTCTACGACATATTAAAGCTTTTGTAGCTCCGTAGGAGCGATCTATAAATCAGGAGGTCGCTCCTACGGAGCTACAGAAATGCTTCGCTTACAAGTTCTATAGACAGGCTACCTAAAGACCGACTTGACTGGAGGGGGCAATATATTCAAGGCTTTCTTCCTACCTACCACTCAAACTTGAATCGCCTCAATACCTCATTGTTTTTCACCAAAACCACATTGTTCTTCTCAAGAACCGCATTGTTTTCTGCCAAAACGATGTTGTTTTTCTCTAAAACAATATGGTTTTTTCCCAAAACTACATTGATTTTCACCAACTCAATCGTGTTTTTGCCGGAACTGATTTGTTCTTGCCAAAACAATCTAGTTTTTCAGAAAAACAAAGTGGTTTTTCGTCAAACCAATCTGGTTTTCGAGAAGAACAAGATAGTTCTCCGGTAATTCAATAGAGGATTGCTGCGGATACGACGCGTTTAACCTCGGCCCTATATGTTTTAGAACATTCCTATGTGAGTTTATACTTTTTATTGCTTTTTAATATGACTTACATTACCGTATTGGCAGTTTTTAGTCCCAAACATGAAATCTAATTAGGAGGTGCCTCATGGCAAAAGTAAAACTCAATCTCAGAAGCCTGTCCCCGACTGAAAAAACAGCTAAAGCGCGACAAATCGTTGCTTCGCTAACAGGTAATCCTCATTTCACGACGCCGCATCCACCGCTAACGCAGATAACAACTTCGGCTGATGCGCTGGACGATGCTTTTGCGGATGTGCAAACTGCTAAACAAACCGTCCTTACCAAAAACAGTGTTTTGCGCGATACGAACGACACTCTTGACGGTCATTTACGGCAACTGGCTGCTTACATTGAGAGCATCAGCGGAGATGACCAGTCGAAAATTCTCAGCGCAGGCGTCGGTGTTAAGAATGTAGTAACTTCCGGCATTGCAACTCCGCTGACTGCGCCTACAGGTCTTAGCGCCACCGAAGGCGATCACGACGGCGAAATTGATTTGAACTGGGATAAGGCGAAAAACGCAAAGAGCTATGTCGTCGAACGCAGCGTTGATCCGCCAACGGCGACTTCGTGGGTGTATGAAACTACATCTTCTAAATCTTCTGTGACTGTTATCGGGTTGACTAGCGGCACACGTTACTGGTTCCGCGTTGCGGCAGTGGTAGCCGCCGGGCAGACTGGCTGGAGCGATCCGACTACGAAGATAGCGCCTTAAACGATGATGCCGTTGGATGTCAGGCAATCTGTAACATCCAACGGCAAACATATGTTGATTTGTTATCGCGCTGCGGTGCTCGCGCGCTGAATCACTAGCTCGACATTACAATCCGGCATCACTTCTTTGATCGAGTTCGTCAACTCAGGCGTGACTTTCACGCGGACGAATTGATTAGGCTGGATGCGCGCTATCTGGCCGTCGTTCAACGTAACTTCAAACACGACGCAGCAATCGCCTCGATGGCCGTCAAGCAATGTGTGAAGCCGCTCGACGCGGTCGCCGCTGATTGCTTCGACGCTGAAGCGCAAGACGACTGTGCGCGCTGAACGCTCGCGAATGTTTTCAAGCGATTGAATCTCTTCGGCGATGATGGTCATAGAGCCGCCATCATCAACTTCGAGCCGCCCTTTCACCATCACAGCGGCATCGCCTGTTAAAACGCCGCTCGCTTTGCCGTACGGTTCGGGCCACGCCACCACCTTGACCGAACCAAACTGGTCTTCGAGCTGAAACAGCGCAAAGCGATCACCCTTCTTGGTCATCTTCAAATTGAGTTCCATCACTATGCCGCCAATCGTCACTTGCGCCCCGTGATAGAAGCTCGCGAGACGATCTACGTCCGCGTTTGTGAAATCTGCGAGCGCCTCTTCGTATCGCATCAGCGGGTGGCCTGAGATGTAAAAGCCGAGCGTCTCTTTCTCGCCCTTGAGCAGTTCCGCGTTCTGCCACTCTGGAGCCTCAGGCAGCGGCGGCTCTGCAACAGGCATTGACGCAGCGAGCGCGCCGAATAAATCGGTCTGCCCCGACGCGCGCGAACGCTGAGTCCTTTGCCCGCTTTCAATCGCCGAGTCAATCGCAGCGAACAAGCGTGCGCGGTTCTTGTTTGCAGAATCAAAAGCTCCCGAACGAATCAAACTTTCAAGCACGCGTTTGTTGACGGCTTTTGAATCAACTCGCTCGGTGAAATCGAAAACAGAACGGAACGCGCCGCCGCTGTTGCGCGCTTCGATGATGCAGGAGACTGCGGCATGACCTATGCCTTTGATTGCAGCAAGCCCGAACCTGATCGAGTTGCCGCTCGCCGTGAAATTATCGAGGCTGGCATTTACATCAGGCGGCAGTATCTCTATCGCTTGTCCGCGCGCTTCGATGATGTATTTGACGACCTTCGCCGTGTTGTTCAATTCGTTCGACAACACAGCCGCCCAGAAATGCGTCGGGTAATGCGCCTTCAGATAAGCCGTTTGATAAGCAAGATAACCATAAGCCATCGAATGCGATCTGTTGAAGGCATAGTCCGCAAATCCTTCCATGCTCGTCCACAGCTTTTCGAGCTTCGCTTTATCGTGCCCGCGCTCGACGGCCTGCCTCAAAAACTTCTCTTTGTGTTTATCCAGTTCATCGCGCTTCTTCTTACCCATCGCGCGTCGTACAAGGTCGGCTTCGCCTAACGAATAACCGGCCAGCTTTTGAAAGACCGACATGATTTGCTCTTGATAAACAATTACGCCAAGAGTTTTTTCCATGACCTCTTTCAACTCGTTGAAATCGTATCGGACTTTCTTTCGCCCGTGCCGCCGCTCGATGAAGTCGTCAACCATGCCTGAATCAATCGGGCCGGGCCGATAAAGCGCATTGAGCGCCGAAAGGTCTTCCAGTCCGTCAGGTTTAAGCCTTCGGCAAATGTCTTTCATGCCGGAACTTTCAAACTGGAAAATCGCGTCACACTTTCCATCTGCAAACAGTTGCAGCGCCGCCTTGTCATCAAGCGGAATCTGCGAGAGGTCGAGCACCGTGCCTGTTTCGCGCTCGATTGATTTCAAACAATCTTCAATGATCGTCAACGTCGTCAAAGCCAGGAAGTCCATCTTCAACATTCCTGTCTTTTCGAGATCATTCATCGGGTACTGCGTCGTTATTTCATCGCGCGATGTCTTCGACACCGGCACGAGTTCGTGAATCGGCCTCGGCGAAATCACCACGCCCGCCGCGTGAACCGAAGCGTGGCGCGAGCAGCCTTCCAATCGCCGAGCTATCTCGATCACTTCTTTCACGCGCGGGTCTGTTTCAATTGCCTTCTTCAGATCGGGATTCTGTTTTATCGCATCTTCGATTGAAACGTTGCGGCCACGCACGGGCGGCGGAATCATCTTGGCAACTTTGTCCACTTCGGCGTAAGGCATTTCAAGCGCGCGGCCAACATCCTTTATCGCCGCTTTTGATGCCATCGTTCCGAATGTGCTGATTTGCGAAACGTGATCGCGCCCGTAATAATCCGCGACGTAATCAATCACCTGCTGCCGACCGCGCACACAGAAGTCAATATCTATGTCAGGCATCGAAACGCGCTCAGGGTTGAGGAATCGCTCGAACAGCAAGTCGTATTGCAGCGGATCAACATCCGTGATTTTTAAAGAGTATGCCACGAGCGAACCCGCAGCCGAACCTCGTCCGGGGCCGACTGGAATGTTGTTCTTTTTCGCGTAACGAATGAAATCCCAAACGATCAGAAAATAACCGGGGAAGCCCATCTTCGTGATGACTTCGATTTCCTGTTGTAGCCTTCTGTTGTAATCATCAAGATCGCATTTGCGGTCGGGCCGATTTTTTAATGCGGCCCAACGCTCTTCAAGCCCTGCGCGCGCCATCTTTGCAAAGTAACTATCAATCGTTTCGCCTTCGGGCACACGATAAACAGGCAGATGGTTTTCGCCTTTCGGCAATTCAAGCTCACACATCTCGGCTATCGCGACCGTGTTCAACAAAGCTTCGGGCATATCTTTGCCGAAAAGCATCCACATCTCTTTCGCAGAACGGAAATAAAACTCGCCTTCTTTGTATTTCAGACCGCGCTTCTCGTTGACGGTCTTGCCCGCGCCGATGCAAACCAGTATGTCGTGCGCGCGCCAATCGTCCTGCATCAGATAATGACAATCGTTGGTCGCGACAAGCGGTATGCCTGTTCGTTTCGACAGTTCGATCATTCCGGGAATGACCGTCCCCGTTTCTTCCTCCAGCCCGTGATTTTGAACTTCGAGGTAGTAATTGCCTTTACCGAGTATGTCTTCAAAATCCTTTGCCTGCCGCGCGGCTTCGTCAAACTTGTCCGTCAAGAGCAGCGATGACGGAACTCCCGATAAACAAGCCGACAGCGCGACCAGCCCTTCGCTGTTTTGCGCAAGCAGTTCCTTATCAATGCGCGGTTTGTAGTAATAGCCCCGAGTGAAGGCGAACGATGACAGCTTGACGAGATTGCGATAGCCTTGAAGATTTTTGGCGAGCAGTATGATGTGATTCGTTCCGCGCTCGCCCTGCGCATCGCCGCGATCAGTATGCTTGCCGCGAGCGATATAGGCTTCCATTCCTATGATCGGCTTGATGCCTGTCCCTTTCATCTGATTGTAGAAAGAGATCGCGCCATACATATTGCCGTGATCAGTTACAGCCACAGCGCGCGCGC
>DATEKX010000190.1:0-17828 GCA_035277165.1 Blastocatellia bacterium
GTTCAATTAGTGGAGTTTAAAACTGTCATGTGGAAATGGACTCGCCAACGTCTTGCGTTCAGACCGGCAGCCTTGATTTTTGCGCTCGCGCTAGTGTTTGCGGCTAGCTCGACGCTTTTCATCCTTCGCCCTGTGAAGGCGCAGGATAACGCGCCAGCAGAGCCGGGAGTTGCGCGCAACGAAAATTTAGAGGTCATAGTCAAAGCCGGATTCGGCAGGCTCGAAGTCAATCATTGGAATGGAAGCTGGGTTCCTTTCCGAATCACGATCTCGAATCAAGGCCCGCCCATCACCGGACGCCTCGTCATTCATTGCGAATCGGACGCAAACCCGACCCCGCAGGTGCGCGAGTACGTCAAAGAGATTCAATTGCCAACAGGCTCGCACCAGCTTCACGAGATGGCGGCATTTCTCAACTCAGCCGAGAGCCCTAAAGTTAGCGTCTATTCAGGCGACAACGCTGTCATAGAGGTTGTGATCCCTGTTCAAAGGAGTTTCGGCTATAGCGATCAACTCGAAATCGCCGTCGTTGACCGGGATGCGACCGCGCTCAACAACATCGCTTCGGCTCCAATAGTGCGGCAGCCGCATCGCGAGCCGTTGAAGGGCGGAATAAGCAGCACCGCTCAAACTCAGCAAGGATCAAGCCCGAAAGTCACTCCGGCAACTCCGCCGAATCAGCCTCCAGGCCCGCCGCCCCTGCCTCCGGGTCAGCAGGGAAATCGCCAGCGTCGAGGCGGGCCGCAGAACCTTACGGCTCACCCGTCGGTCATTCAACCCGAAGACCTGCCGCGCGATTTCATCTCTTACGATCTTGTGGATTCGCTTGTGATAAACGACGCGCCGCTGAATCAATTGTCCGAAGAGCAAGCGCGCGCGATAAAGCATTGGGTTGCTGCGGGCGGATTGCTGATCGTAACGGGCGGCGCGGACATCGCAGGCATGAGCCTGATTCAGCTTGACGAACTTCTTCCGGTCGAAGCGCAATCGGCAGCGACCACTTCATCACTTCCGCTTTCGGAATTGACGCAAGTTTATGGCGCATTCGAGACGAACGAGCAATTGCTTGGAATGACTGCGAGAGTCAAATCGGGCGCGCGCGCGATTGTCGGCTCGGATGACAGGCCGATAGTCGCAGAGAAAAATTATGGCAGCGGAATAGTGCGGTTCATCGCAATCAACCCGAAGCTCAGCCCTTATCGCGGCTGGAGCGCTGCAAAAGATTTGTGGTCTGATTTGCTGCTGCCCGCCGCAGAATCGAAGCCCAAGCATGGTAATTGGATTACTTTCGGCAGTCGCGGTCAAAACAGGTCGAGCCGCTGGGGCATTCAAAGCTATCTTTATCGCCTCGCAGAAGTAGGGCCGCCATCGCCCAATTACGTGATCTTCTTTTTGCTCTTTTACGTGCTCGCAGTCGGCCCCATCAATTATGCTGTGCTGAAATGGAAACGCAAGACAGACCTCGCGTGGATGACTATTCCTGCTATCGTGATTCTTTTCACGATTGTAAGCGTGACGGTCGCGCAAATGAGTCGCGGCAGCAAATCGCTGATCGCCGATGTTTCGATTGTTGATTTTCACCAGCGTGACGGTATCGCAACCATCAACAGCGGGTTGTTGATTATGCCTGCGTCGAAAGGGATTCAGCAGGCTGCATTCAGCGGGCGAGACACATACGCAAGCGATGTTTATAACGGCAATCAATCATCAAGCGCATCGGCATCAGGCCCCATCGAATCTGAGCGGGGGCAAAAGGATTACACGTTGCGCGTGCCGATGACTACCTGGACATCGGGCCTCTTTCAGGTTCGCTCTGTAAGAGATGGCGAATCGCCGCTGATTTCTGCAAGCGAAGTCGGGCGCAATGTAACTATCAAAAACCTCGGCGATGCTCAGATAACCAAAGCTGTTTATCTGAGCGCGGCTGGCATATCGAACGTATTCGACCTTGCGGCGGGCAGCCAGCAACCAATTACTTTGAACACCCCGGCAGTATCATCATTCAATAGCTGGTACGCGGACGAGCTTGGGCAAGGCAATGACGAAAACGATGTGTTTCAAGACCTCGCGGACTTGCTCGACCGCGAAATAGGCGGTGATCGCGCCTTGACGCAAGGCTTTTTTGAAACGCAGATGATGACGGATGCGCTCAAGAAACTTGAGCGCCCGATACTTTTAGGCTTTGTTGAAAAGAGTCCGACCGAGATGGAGTTCAAAGGCTCGTTCAAGCGGCGCAGCAAAGCGTTTTATGTTATACACCTGTGAAAGCGTGATAATGACGAGATGAGTGATAACGCGCAGACTGAAAGCATGATAAAGCTGGAGAACGTGTCGAAGTACTATAAGACTTTTCCGGCTGTCAACAATTTGAACCTCGAAATAGGTCGCGGCGAAGTCTTCGGCTTCATCGGCCCGAACGGCGCAGGCAAGACGACGACGATAAAGATGCTGGCGACGCTGATGCTGCCTTCGGAAGGAAAGCTGAGCGTCGGCGGCTACGACATTGTCCAACAGCCTCACGAAGTGCGGCGCATCATCGGCTATATGCCTGACAGTTTCGGCGTATACGAAGATTTGCTGGCGTGGGAATATCTAGACTATTTCGCGGCGCTTTATCATCTGAACCCGGCGCAGCGCAAACGAGCCATAGACGATGTTTTGGAACTGACCGACCTGACGATCAAACGAGACGCGCAGGTGATGAGCCTTTCGCGCGGAATGAAGCAGCGGCTCTGTCTGGCAAAAACATTGTTGCATGACCCGGCTGTGTTGTTGCTGGACGAGCCTGCGTCGGGACTCGACCCGCACGCGCGAATCGAAATTCGCGAACTGATACGCGAGCTTTGCAGGATGGGGAAGACCGTGATTGTCTCTTCGCACATCCTGACGGAGCTTGCGGATTTCTGTACGTCCATCGGAATCATCGAAGCGGGTCGCCTGCTTGCGGCAGGTCGCATAGATGAAATAACGGCCAAGCTTGCAGGCAACGTCATTATCGAAATCGTTGTGAAAGGCGATCCGGCGCTGGCGCTTGACGCGCTTGCCGAACGACCGGAAATTAAACGCACAACCAGTGATGGTCGAACGATTCACGCCGAGTTCTCAGGGCAGCCGGACGAAGTTGACGAACTTTTGGAATACCTCGTTAACCGTGGCGTGCGCCTGCTTGGGTTCACGCGAACGGAAGCCAACCTAGAAGATATATTCTTGAAGATCACACGCGGCGTAGTAGCTTGATAAAGTGATGAGTGATGAGTATGGAATTATACAATCCGATTTTGATTAAAGAGATGCGAACTAGGATGCGCGGCAAGCGCGCGTTTCTAGTGCTGACAGGTTACGTTTTGGTACTGAGCCTGATACTCGGCTTGATATTTCTCGTGCTCTCGAAAAACGCCCCGACAGCTTTACTCAATCAGGCGGGCAGCGTGCTCACACCTGTTTTGATTTATGTTCAGATGGGATTGATTTGCCTGATAGCCCCGACGTTTTCAGCAAGCGCGATTTCATCAGAGCGCGAACAACAGACATTCGACCTGCTCATCGCGTCGCTTGCGCGTCCTTCCACGATAGTCTTTGGCAAGGTCGGCGCGGCGCTCTCTTATCTGCTGCTGACATTGTTCGGTTCGCTTCCGCTCATCGCGCTCACCTATTCGCTCGGCGGCGTTGATCTTGGCGACATAGCCAAAGCTTATTTGATCATGCTTGTTGCGGGGGTGACTTTTTGCTCGCTCAGTTTTTTGTGGTCAACCTTGATTCGGCGCGGCGTGCTTGCTCAGTTGACGAGCCTGATTGCAGTGATCTTTTTAGTCGCGGCATTGCCCGCGCTCGCTATGTTTTTTACAGCGCTCGCAGGCAATTTCAACGGCAGCCCGTCGAACGGCTTTTTCAACATGGTTGATTTGCTGATGAGGACGAACCCGTTTGCCGCAATAGCTTCGCTGATACCGGGCGTGCCTCCGATTCCCAATGCGTGGCTTCGCGGCGTTCCTATCTGGCTATGCCAGGTGATATTCTATTTACTGCTGACGGCACTGAGCCTCTACTTGAGTCATAAAAGGTTACAGAAGGTCAGAAACTGGATATGAGTGAATCTGCATTAAAGTTATCCGAGTTCGAGCGACAGGTCGTAAGGCGAAAACGCATGCTTGCGCTTCAAGATCGCGTGGCGCTGGCCGCGCTTGTCAGTTGCGTCATTGCTGCAGGTTTCGTGTTGTTTGCCAGGATGAGAGAAGGCGGCTCGATTCCGTGGGCAGTACTAGCTGTTATCTTTGCGCTTGAGCTTGGCGCATTTGCGTGGCACTGGTTCAAGACTCGCGCAACCAAACAAGAGGCGGCATTTCTCATAGACGACAAGCTTGATCTTGAAGACCGCGTGAGCACTGCGCACCAGATAATCAAAAAAGGCGGGCCGCAGCGCGAAGTCGAATTCGCGTTGATTGATGATGCGGCAGAGCGCGTCACAGACAAGCGCGCATCACTGATAGTTCCGTATCGCATTCATAAATGGTATGCGCTCAGTTTAGTCGGAGTTGCCGCGCTCGTCGCGGCGTTGATGATACCGGAACGCGCGCTGCCCGGCGGCGTAGCGATTGCCGAAGCTCGCGAAAATATTCAAAGCGCGGGCGAGCAATTGGAACAGGCAGGCGAAGAGATCGCACTGGCCGCGCCAGCAGAGAGCGAAACGGCGAAGCTTGCCAGAGAACAGGCCGAGCTTGGTCGCGCATTTCGTCGCTCGCCCGAAACAAGAGAAGAAGCGTTAAAGAAATTGAGCTTACTCGAAGACCGGGTGCGCCAGCGTCACAGCGAGCTTGCAAGCACTCGCGCAGACGAGATAGTCAACACCGCTCAGCGACGATTGCGCTCTGTGCTTCGCGCATTGCCTAAGCAGCAGAATAAAGAAGCAGAGATGAACGCGGGCCAGGAAGCAAGCGATGAATCTGCGGAACCAGACGATACGGCTGCGAGCGCAAATGCTAACACTGCTCGAACAAACAATCGCGGTAAAGACAAGAAACAGATTACGCCGAAACCATCAGAAAGCCAGATGGCAAAAGGCGCGAACTCAAACGCGAATAAAGAGAGCGATTCAAAAACGATTGCGCAACAGGGTGAGGCTAACGCAAACAAGACCGGGCCAGCGCAATCAGCTTCAAATCAAAAACAACCGGAACAACCTGTTAATGCACAGGCATCGCCTCAAGCGCAGGCCGGACAGTCTGAACCTCAGAACCGGCCCCAGCAGCCAGTTTCAGGGAAGGATGCGAATGCTGGCAACAGTCAACCACCTGCCAGTCAACCTCCTGCTGCCAGTGACGGAAACCAGAAACCGGACGGCCAGCCATCAAGCGAGCAGAACGAACAAAAGCCGGATGCGAATAAGAATCAATCAAACGGATTGACCGGTTTAATGGCAGAGCAGGCAGCAAAGGCTCTCCCGAATATGTCTGCAGAGTTGTTGAAGCGAGCCGCAGAATTGCGCGCTGGTCAGATAAAGCCCGAAGACTTGAAAGGGCTGCAACAGGCGGCACAGTTTCTTGCTAACGACCTGACAAAGCTCGCTCAATCGAAAGAGCTTCAACAGGCGGCGATGGAACTGGCAAAACAGATCACGCCCGAACAGTTGGAGCAATTCGCGCGCGCGCTTGGCAATCAGGAACAGCTCAAGCGGGAACTGGAAGCGGCAGCGCGATTGATCCTGCAGAATCAGGAAGCTAAAGCGATGGTCGCCGGAATGGCTCAGAAGTTCGCCAAGCTTGGCGAGCAATTCGGCGGGCGCGAGCGCGGCGAAAGCAGAAACAGGCAGCAGGGAAATAATCAATCAGGCGAGCCTTCAGGCAACGGCGCAGCAGGGGGCGGAAAAGCAGATGCAGACGCTCGGCGCGGGCGCGAGTTTACGCGAATGAGCGGCGGGTTGACCGAGCGAACAGACGGCGCGATTGCTCGAACAGGGCAGGGGAGAGAGACAAAGATAAGCGGCAACGTTCAGCGCGGGAACGGCGGCGAGTACCTTTACTTGAAATCGAAAGCTGGGGCAGGCGCGACGCGAGCGCCCTACTCGTCTGCTTATCCGCAGTATCGCCGCGAAGCTGAGCGTTCAGTCGAACGCAGCCAGGTTCCGCCTCGCATGCGCTCTGTTGTTCGCAGCTACTTTGACGCGATCAACCCTGACGCGACGAAAAAACCTTGATACATTAATTCGCACAATCAAAACAGGAGAAGGTGAATGGATCAGAGAGACAAAGACAGAATTTTGTGGAATCTTAAATCGCTGCCCAATGAGCTTGAGGATTTGTTGAAAGACCTCGATGAAGAGACGCTGCGCTGGCGGCCAATACCGAATAAGTGGTCAATAAAAGAGATCATGTGCCACTTGCGCGATATGGAGCGTGAAGCTTATCTTGCGCGTTATCGCAAAATACTCACAGAGGAAAGCCCTGTCCTGCCTAACGTTGATCAAGATCGCATAGCTGCCGAAAGCGATTACATTAATCAGGACATGCAAAACGCGCTGGACGAATTCAAATGGCTGCGCGGCGAAACCATCAAGACGCTTGAAAGCGCGCAGCCCGAAGCTTGGTCTCGCGGCGGATTGCACGAAACTGATGGGCCGATGACTATCGAACAACTAGTTCACAGGCAAATCAAAGGCAACGATCTGAACCACCTCGTACAGATGAAAGACATCGTCAGGCTCAAGATGCCTTGGTGATATGGATAATTCACAAACACTGGGTGACATAAAGAAGAAGGTTGAAAGCTACGTTGGCAAGTTCAACGCGCTCAAAGCCGAAATCGCTCGCGTCATCGTCGGGCAGCAGGAGATCGTTGAAGGCGCGCTGTTCGCATTGATGGCTGGCGGGCATGTTCTGCTCGAAGGCGTGCCGGGACTCGGAAAGACTCTGCTGGTTCGCACCATCGGTGAAACGATGGGGCTCGATTTCGCGCGCGTGCAGTTCACGCCCGACCTGATGCCTGCCGATATAGTCGGCACTAATATAATCGTCGAAGGCGAGAGCGGCGAAAAGATGTTTCGCTTTCAGAAAGGGCCTGTCTTCACGAACCTGTTGCTTGCCGACGAAATCAACCGCGCAACTCCCAAGACGCAATCGGCGCTGCTCGAAGCTATGCAGGAACGACAGGTCACGGTTGGCGGCAGCACTTACAAACTCGAAGGCATATTCTTTGTTCTGGCAACGCAGAACCCGCTTGAAATGGAAGGCACCTATCCATTGCCTGAAGCGCAGCTTGATCGCTTCATCTACAAGCTGCTCATAAACTACCCTTCGCGCGTGGATTTGATAGAAGTGTTGAGACGCACGACTATTGAAGAAACGCCGCACGCGGAAACGATCATCTCGCCTGATGATCTGGCAGAGATGCGCAAGCTTGTGCGCGAAGTCCTTATCGCGCCTCACGTCGAAGAGGTTGCGGCAGACATTTTGCTCAACACTCATCCCGCGAACGAAGGTGCGACTGATCTGGTTCGTCGCTACGTGCGTTTTGGCGCAAGCCCGCGCGGCGCTCAAGCCATCGTGCTTACGGCAAAAGCTCGCGCGTTGCTGGCGGGGCGCTATAACGTGAGCACGAGCGACATTATCGCCGTCGCAAAACCTTCGCTCCGTCACAGAATCATCTTGAACTTTGAAGGCGAAGCCGACGCTATAAGCAGCGATGCAATACTCGATGAAGTACTGGAATCGGTGAGCGCCAATCGTAATTTATCCAGGCAGCGTGAAGCCGAATCGTCCCGCGCTTGACCGCCATGAGCGAAAAAAAGACCAGCCTTCTTGATCCCGCCTTCTTGAAAAAACTGGAGCGTTTAAGAATACAGGCTCGCCGCGCTTGTCCCGGAACTATGCGCGGCGAACGGCGCTCGACTCGCCGAGGCTCTTCCGTAGAGTTCGCAGATTTCAGGAAGTACGAAGCAGGTGACGACTTCCGCCACGTTGACTGGAACATCTACGCGCGACTTGAGCGATTGATGCTTCGCCAATTCGTCGAAGAAGAAGATGTGCGCATTGACATATTGCTGGATCAAAGTCGCTCGATGCATTTCGGTCAGCCCGTCACAAAGTTTGATTTCGCGCGCAGGGCTGCGGCTGCGCTCGCATTCTTAGCCGTCAGCAGTTTAGATCGCATAGGCATCGTAGCATTTGATTCAATGATCAGGTCGCGTTTGAAAGCGCTCAGAGGGCGCGGGCATCTGCTTTCGGTCTTGTCGTTTTTGGACGGGCTGTCGGATGAGGAAACGCCGCAAAACGCAACGCCGGAAAGTGAAGCGGAGAACCCCGCCGCGCTGACCAGTTTAGGTTCCGCGCTGCGCGCATATCAAAAATCTAATTTCAGATCAGGCATCCTGTTTATCATCTCTGATTTTTTAGACCCCGGCGATTTTCGCACAGAGATGAAACTGCTGGCGCACAGAGGGTTCGATTTGAACCTGCTACAGACGCTCGCGCCCGAAGAGTTGCGCCCCGAAGTCGGAGGCGATCTGTTGCTGGTGGATTCTGAGACTGGCGAAGCGCGCGAGATAACTGCTAATGAACGCATAGTCGCAGCTTACAAAGCAAAGCTCGCAGAGTATACAACTTCGCTTGAGATGTTCTGCCGGTCGCACGGCATCGGGTACACGCTTGTCACCAGCGACACTTCGTTTGAAGATTTGTTGCTGAAGAATCTCGTCCAGAGCCGAATGGTTGAGTGAAAAGCAAAAATCTGAGAGAGTAAAGATGACTACTCGAAATGAGTCGTTTCATTAGCCGCGCAATTCCTAACAAGTCATTCGACGCGAGCGCGCTGAATCCATTTCGACTGAAGTCGTCAGATTCGCTTATTTAGTTTGTCACAATCGCGCCCCGGAGCAACTCTTGGACTAGAGTCTTTGCGGGCTGAAGGAGGTACTACCAATGAGCTTCAAGTTTATTACAAGCGACAATCAGAGCAACATCTACGCCGTCAGTAACGATGGCAGCATGCTTTACTATCGTGATCAATCGCGTAACGGCACGCCTCAATGGGCTCAAGGTGGAGTGGGTCAAAATATTGGAAGCGAGTGGGGGCATTTTCTGCACGTGTTTTCCGGCGACGATGGAATCATTTATGCAGTCGCGCCGAATGGCAATCTGCTCTACTTTCGAGATGAGGCTCGCGATGGCACGGCTCGATGGGCGTATGGCAGCATAGGCCAGAAGATTGGAATTGGAAGCATGTGGAATGCATTCTCGAAAGTTTTCTCAGGTGGAGACGGAATTATTTACGCCATCGCTTCAAATGGTGATCTGCTCTACTTTCGAGATGAAGCGCGCGACGGAACTCCACGATGGTCTTTTGGCGGCGAAGGCCAGAAGATTCACACAGGCTGGAGTGATTATCTGCACGTGTTCTCTGGCGGCGAGGGAGTGATATACGCCGTCGCCTCCAATGGGGATTTACTTTATTTCAAAGACAAAGCTCGCAATGGCACGCGGCAGTGGTTTCGTAACGGCAAGGGAAAGAAGATCGGCGATGGTTGGAACATATTCTCTAAGGTCTTCTCCGGCGGAGACGGCATTATCTATGCTATCACCCCGGACGGCACTATGCTTTTCTATAAGGACGAGGCTCGGGACGGCAAAGTCAAGTGGGCATTCAACGGTCAGGGGCAAATGATCGGCTCCGGCTGGGGTGGCGCGCCGATTGGAAACATCGAAGGCTATTGCGATCCAATCTCTGTTTCTCCCGGAGAAGCTGTGCAATTCAAAGTTTCATCTGGATATAGTTATCAGGTGACGTATATGCGTCTAAAGCAGCAAGCGGGTGGAAAAGTCGGCGCTGCGATGGCGGATACCTTTTATTTGAATGCCCAACCCCAGATCGCTCCGCCGGATGCCTGGAGAAGCGGGTGCGGGTGGCAAACCTCTTTTACTCTTGATGTGCCTGCTGACTGGCCGTCAGGCATCTATGCCGCACATTGCGTAGATTTAAACGGCGACGAAACCTACATCATTTTCGTTGTTAAGCCATCGGCAAATCTCAAGGGTGATTTCGTTGTGCTTGCGAATACAAATACATGGAACGCTTACAATGGCTGGGGAGGCGCGTCGAAGTATAGCACTCCACCCGCATCGCTATTGAGCTTTGAAAGACCTAATCCAGAAACATCGCCAGCAGGTGACGGCCTTAATCACCTGACGCGCTCTGAGCTTTGGATACTGAATTGGCTAGAGGATGCTGGCTACAAAGTGGATGTGTGTTGTGATCATGATTTCCACGCCAGCGTAGATGACTTTGTAGACTATAAAGCTGTCATCCTGACTACGCACCCGGAATATTGGACCTTACAGATGATAAACAATCTGGAGCAGTACCTTGAGGAAGGAGGTAGTTTGCTTTACCTGGGGGGCAATGGGATGTTTGAGAAGGTTGAGTACAATAATGAAGCTAACGCTTTGATCTTAATGAATGGCGATTCAAACAGCGACAGGGCCAGGTGTTACCTCCGCAATTTGAATCCTCCGCGCTCAGAGCGCGCCATTCTCGGCGTAGGCTACAGGTTTGACAACTACATGACATTTGCTCCGTACAGGGTTGAGATAAGTGGGCATGGTCTCTTTGCCGGAACTGGGTTAGACGACGGAGATTTGATCGGACAAAACGGAATTAACGGCGGCGCTGCCAGTGGATGGGAGATGGACACTTCAGCGCCGGGTAATGCCGCTGGCGGGCAAGTAGTATCAGCCACTGGCGCAGATGATCGTGGCATTCCTCCCGACAACTTAGATGTTCTGGCTCGCGGAATCAATCAGGGTGACAACGGGGATTACGGCGCAGATATGACCTATTACGAAACCGATGGCGGCGGCTTTGTTTTCTCTGTCGGGTCTATCAGCTTTGGCGGCAGTCTGGTGAAGGACACTCACCTGCAAACCATAATCAGGAACGTGTTGAATAAGTGCTTGGCTCAATAGCGCAAGATATGGATTGTTGGAAAGGTAGTAGACCAAAGGTGAGAGAGGTTTTGAGCACAGCCTTCAGGCGATTGCGACTGAAAGGCTGTGCTCAAAATTCTTAATCCGGCGAACCGTTTCAGAATGTGGCTCGCGCCTGCTCTGGCTCAAGCACCGGATGATAAGCTTTGCCGTAAGCCTTTGTAATTTTCTCTACGTAATCTTTTGTCTCTTTATAATCTGGAACCTTGTTGCCGCATTTTTCGACAGCCCCTTCGCCCGCGTTATAACCTGCAAGAGCCAGATTCACATCGCCGTTGAAACGCTTGAGCAGCCATCTGAGATAGCGCACGCCGCCCTCAATGTTTTGCTCAGGGTCTTTGATGTCTTCTACGTGGAAGCGCTCGGCTGTGGCGGGTATGAGTTGCATCAAGCCTTGCGCATTTTTGTTTGAGGTCGCTTGAGGTTTGAATCTCGATTCCTGGCGAATGACGTAATAGATCAATTTTGGATCAATGCCATGTTTGACGCCTGCGTCGAGGATCAATTTATCAATATCGGAGTTGCCGCTGGTTAGTCCTTCGAGCAATGTGCTCTTTAAGGTTTCGGCTTCGGCCACCGGCGCAGTTGCTCGTCCATGTAGCAAGACGACTGCTGCCAGAATTAAAACCATCGCGCTGAATCTGAAAAGAACCTTCATCGTTTTTGTAAGACCTGATCTTGAATACAAATGCATCACCCTTTTTAATTTCCCAGTAAGCCTTGTTCTAAATCTACCGTGCAAGCAGGGGCACTGCGATGCTTGCCAATTACAATCTTGCTGACTTTGAAATGATAACCGCTCGTGTCAGCGAACTCAATATATCCCCTTTGATTACAATTATTTCGCAAGATTCGGCGCAATGATTTCACAACAAGTCTTACCCATTCGAGTAACCCATTTCACTCCATAGCCTTGTTATCAAAGGGCTTGCGTCTTTGTTATCAAAGCCCCGGTTGCAAGACCGAGTTGAGCTTCTTATAATCGCTTGCAACATAATGGCAACAAATCGAAACCATCAAGAGCAGAAGACGACCTCGAAGGTGTGGACTGTTGCAAATCTGCTTACGTTTCTGAGAATCGCGTTGATGATTCCGTTTTTATATTTGATAAAGGAAGGCGGGTTCGGTCGCGCGCTGCTTATATTCTTCATTGCAAGCCTGACCGATTTTGCAGACGGTTATGTTGCGCGCCGGTTTAATCAGCAGTCGGCGCTCGGGCGCTTTCTCGACCCGCTCGCCGATAAGTTGCTCACCACTGCATCATTCATAGTTATGGCCTTACCTCACGAAGGATTCCCTTCAATTCCCGTGTGGCTTGCCATCGCAGTCGTTGCGCGCGATGTAATTATTCTTATCGGCTCGCTGGTAGTATATCTCACAACAAAGTTCAAGGATTTTAAGCCTACAGTGCTTGGCAAGGTGAACACGTTTCTAGAGCTTGGAATGATAGTAGTCTTTCTGGCGTTTCATCATTTCGAGGTGCTTCGCTTTCTGTTGCCGTTATGTTATGGAATAGTGATTACGTCCGTTGTGGTTTCCGGTGTTGAATACATAGTGCAGGGGATTCGCATTCTAAAGACTCAGCGCGAACAAGAGGTGCAGATTTGATTACAAAATCGCTGGCGCTGACAACAATAATCGCAGCAGTAATCGCAGTGACCGTACTCTTGATGCGGCCTGAGTACAAAAACACGCGCGCGGGCTATTTGGATGAAGGCTATCTGAATTCCAAAACATGCATATCCTGTCACACGGATCATTACGCTTCGTGGGCGCGCACTTACCACAGCCGCATGACGCAGGAAGCCAGCCCCGACCGCGTGCAGGGAGATTTCGAGCGCGACAATAGATTCGAGTATCTGGGAATCACTGCGCGCATGGATAAAAGCGGCGGCGCGTTTTCGATGACGCTCGCTTTTCCTGATGGCCGCAGGCAGACATATCCGATTGAACGCACAGTCGGTTCTCGCCGTATCGAGCAATATCTAACTAAGCAAAATGGCCAGTACATTCGCCTCCCGCTCGCTTACGATCTGGTCAATCGCAGATGGATGAGCTTGAATGGCTCGTTCTTTTATCCCGATGGCGACAATTACTTTCAACACCAGTCGCAATGGGACCCGAATTGTGTGTTTTGTCACAACGTAAAAGCCCAGCCGAATTTCGATCCCCGCGCCCGTACTTTCAACACAGAAGTATCAGAACTTGGAATAGCCTGCGGCGCTTGTCACGGAGCGGCGGCTAATCACGCCGAAGAAGCCGCATCGCCGCTCACGCGCACGCTCTGGCGAATGTCGAAAGACGAATCGAAAGAGATCGTACAGCCGATGAAACTCACGCCAGAACGCTCGCTGATGGTGTGCGGCCACTGTCACGGTCAGCGAGTGCCAGAGCCGTTCGGCAGGATTCAAGAGATTATGGGCAAGGGCGACCCTTACAACTCAGGAGATGATTTATCGCGTTATTACAAGCCGGTTACGCGAGAAACCAGGATCGGCGATTTCTCTTTCGCCAATCGCTTCTGGTCGAACGGATCGCCCAGGCTTACGGCTTATGAATATCAAGGCGTGCTTCGCTCGCGATGTTTTACTGATGGCGACTCGAAAAATAGAATAAACTGCCTGACTTGCCATACGATGCACGGCGGCGACCCTAAGGGGCAGATAACGGAAGAGAATCGAACTAACAAACCGTGTCTGGCCTGTCACGAGCAGTACGCAATGCCCGCCGCGCTCGCTGCTCATACAAAACACACTGCTGATTCCGTCGGCAGTAACTGTTACACCTGTCATATGCCGCGCGTAGTTTACGGCGTGATGGCTGTTCATCCGACTCATGACATCACTATCCCGTCGCCGCAACTGACTGTGACAAACGCTGTGCCCAACGCATGCAATCAGTGCCACCTCGACCGCTCTATAAACTGGGCCATCAATGAATCGAAACGTTTGTGGCCTGCCAGGTACGCTTCCGCAGAACCCGGCAAAGATACGCAATTCGATCTGCCCGAAGGGCCGCGCTCGCTTTTTGCGGGTGATGCGCTTGCTCGCGCGCTTGCTGCAGAAGCGATGAGCGGCGGAGGGCCGGTTAAACCAGACCCGCAATGGGCAGGGCCGTTTCTGGTCGAAGCCTTTGGCGACAATTATCCTGTAGTTCGATACTTCGCTGCGAACGGACTGGCGAGCGGCCCCTGGAAACATCCTAAACCGGATTATCTGGCCAAGCCTGAAGCCAGACAGTCTTACCTGAATCAATGGCGCAGTTTGTTTGATTCCTCAACTGCGCGCCAGGTCTTTATTCTGGCCGAGCAGCTTCGAGCAAAGCGGCGAGAGGTTGATATAGAAGTGGGCGAATAATATCATCCGATAATTTGAAAACACTCTATGGCTAAAGACGCAGAGAAACCACAATCAGCAACCGCCAATTACAATAATCGAATGATATTTCAAGGATGGGTGAGCATTGCTTTGTGGATGAGCGTCGGCTTGCTGCTGGAAGGGTTGCTGGGTTACAAGATACCAGCTTATTTGAGCGACCCTCAACGCCGGGAACTATTCAGATTAGCTCATACTCACGGCACTTTTCTGGGATTGGTGCTGATCGCTGCTGCATTGTGCAACAGCAACCCGCCGCGAATTGCGCGAATTGCTTTGAGAACAGGTTCAGTTCTGATGCCTGCCGGATTTTTGCTGGCGGGCATCTGGCATCCCGAAGGCGACCCCGGTCCGGCTATCTGGATCGTTCCGCCCGCCGCGCTTATGCTTATCTTCGGCGTTATTAATATTGCTCTCGCCTTTTTCAAAAGAAAAGACTGAAAGATTTCCTCCTAAAGACTTCAATAATCCTCAAGATTTCTATGTCAATTAATCATAAGATATAAATATGACTACGGAGCTAGTAAAAAACTTGACAATAACACGCTCAGATATTAATATAATCTCGACCTTAAAATCTGGAGGCGAATAGTAATGAGCAAAATAATAGGAATAGACCTTGGGACGACCAATTCGGTTGTCGCAGTTATGGAGGGGGGCGAGCCCGTCGTGATTACGAATGCGGAAGGGGCCAGGACCACCCCATCGGTTGTTGCATTCACGAAGGACGGGAATAGGCTTGTGGGCCAGGTGGCCAAGCGCCAGTCGGTCACCAATCCTGAAAACACCGTTTACTCGATCAAGCGATTCATGGGACGCCGCTTTGATGAAGTCTCCGAAGAGATGAAGATGGTGCCTTACAAAGTCACCCAGGCGGGCAATGATGTCCGAATCGTGGCCGGTGGCAAGGATTGGTCTCCGCCTGAGATTTCAGCCATGATCCTCCAGAAGCTCAAACAGGCAGCAGAGGATTATCTCGGGCAAAAAGTTACTCAAGCCGTTATCACCGTCCCTGCTTACTTCAATGACTCGCAGCGTCAGGCGACTAAGGATGCTGGCCGCATCGCAGGGCTGGAAGTGATGCGCATTGTCAACGAGCCGACCGCAGCCGCGCTTGCTTACGGGCTGGACAAGAAGAAGGACGAGACGATAGCCGTGTTCGACTTCGGCGGCGGTACGTTCGACATCTCGATACTGGAAGTGGGTGAAGGCGTGGTCGAAGTGAAGTCCACAAACGGCGACACGCATCTTGGCGGTGACAACATAGACCAGCGATTGATTGACTGGATCATTGACGAATTCAAAAAAGATCAGGGCATTGACCTGTCGAAAGACAAGATGGCATTGCAGCGTCTGAAGGAAGCGGCAGAGAAAGCGAAGATAGAGCTTTCATCCACGATGGAATCTGAGATCAACCTGCCGTTCATCACAGCCGATCAGTCCGGGCCGAAGCATCTGGTTATGAAGCTGACGCGCTCGAAGTTCGAGCAGTTAGTTGAAGATATTCTTCAGAGAACAGCAGGGCCGTGCCGCGCAGCTTTGAATGACGCGGGATTGAAGGCTGAACAGATTGACGAAGTAGTGCTGGTCGGTGGCTCGACCCGCATCCCGAAAGTGCAGGAGATGGTCAAGGAGTTCTTCCGCAGAGAACCGCATAAGGGCGTCAATCCTGACGAAGTAGTTGCGGTCGGCGCAGCGATTCAGGCGGGCGTGCTCGGCGGCGAGGTCAAAGACTTACTCCTGCTCGACGTGACGCCGCTCAGTCTCGGCATAGAAACGCTTGGCGGAGTGTTTACAAAGCTGATCGAGCGAAACACGACGATACCTACGCGCAAGTCCGAAATCTTTTCGACGGCATCAGACAGTCAGACTTCCGTAGAAGTGCATGTGCTTCAAGGCGAGCGTTCGATGGCCGGACAAAACCGCACGCTCGGCAAATTCCACCTGGTCGGAATACCGCCTGCGCCGCGCGGAGTGCCGCAAGTCGAAGTGACTTTCGACATTGACGCCAACGGCATCGTGAATGTTTCTGCGAAAGACCTCGGCACGGGCCGCGAACAGAAGATCACGATTACTGCGTCATCGGGTCTTGCCAAGGAAGAGATAGATCGCATGATGCGCGATGCAGAATCGCACGCCGAAGAAGACGCGCGCGAGCGCGAGCGCATCGAAGCGCGCAACAAGCTCGACGGCATGATCTACTCGACTGAGAAGACGCTTTCCGAGCATCGAGACAAGGTTGACTCTTCAACCGTGAGCGACATCGAATCTGCTTTGGTCGAAGCCAAGGGCAAACTCGACTCGACTGACGTAGGTGAGATCAACAGCGCTTACGACCGTCTGGTCAAATCAACGCACAAACTGGCTGAGATAATGTATCAGCAAGCTTCGCAGCAAGGCGGCGGACAACCTACAGACACGGGCGCATCAGGCGCGGCTGCCGGAAGCTCGACTTCGGGCGGCGATGATGTGATTGACGCAGACTTTGTTGATGTTGATGACAAGAAGTAAGAATAAGGGCTAAGGGCCAGTGAATCTGAAGTCTCAAATTTAAGATTTCAGATTCACTGGCTCAACTGTGACCTTCGACCCCTTGAGTTATGCCTGGAAGCAACGATTACTACAAAGTGTTAGATGTGTCGCGCAGTGCGACGGCTGACGAAATAAAGAAAGCGTATCGCAGGCTTGCGCGGCGGTATCATCCTGACGTTAATCCGGGCGATAAAGAATCCGAAGAACGCTTTAAACAAATCTCCGAAGCATTCGAGGTTCTCTCTGATCCCAAGAAGCGCGAAGTATACAATCGCTTCGGGCATTACTCTGAACAGGCGGCTGCAAGCGGAGGCTCGGTCTTCGATTTTTCCAACTTCGGCGCTGCCAACTTTCGCGACATCTTCTCGGAAATATTCAGCAACGTCAGAACGCAATCAAACTCGCGCAAACAACCGACTCGCGGTGCTGACATCGAGTACACGCTTGCCGTCACTTTTGAAGAAGCGATGCGCGGTCTGAATACGAATATCGAAGTTGAGCGAAGCGAAGCTTGTTCCGCCTGTCAGGGCATGGGCGAGACGAGCGATGGAAATGTTACTTGCCCGACTTGTAATGGCACGGGGCAGCAATCGCGGATGCTTGGTGGGCCTTCGAGATGTTCGCAATGCGGAGGCTCAGGAAAAATAGCTCACCCTTGCGACGTTTGCAGAGGGAGCGGTGTTGCGCCAAAGCGCGAAACTTTAAGCATAAAAATACCGCCCGGAGTCGAAGCAGGTTCTCGCGTTCGCATCGCGGGCAAAGGTCACACTGGAACCTACGGCGGGCCGTCCGGCGATTTATATCTGGTCACAAACGTCAGCGATCATCCGTATTTCAAGCGGCGCGGCGATAACATTCATTGCACGGTGCCGATCACAGTGCCTGAGGCCGCGCTCGGCGCTCGCATCGAAGTGCCGACCATTGATGGCAAAGCGGCGCTGAAGATTCCGGC
>DATEKX010000191.1:0-6667 GCA_035277165.1 Blastocatellia bacterium
CCGAATAACACTATCTTCGAGCAGTTAAACCTGATCGGCATAAACCTCAACAATATTCCGCTCAACGAACTACCCAACATTACGCCTGAACAGATACAGCAAATCGCTCAGGCGCTCGGTCTGACTGTTGACCCGTTCCTCAATGCCAATTTCCAGTTGATAGCACCGGACTTCAAGAACCCGAAATCCTATCAGGCGGGCCTGGGCATTGAGCGCGAGATCAATAGCAGCCTCACGGTTGGCGCAGACTTTAACTATGTCAACACAGTTCAGTTGCAGCGCAATCGCGACTTGAACCTTCCGCTGCCGAGGGTGCGGGCCGATGACCCGGCACGGCGTCCATTCTTTGGACTGCGCAGCGGAACGGCGCGCCCGATTCCGACGCTCGGCGCAATCGAGCAGCGCGAATCGACCGGCCATGCGCTTTATCGCGCTCTGACCCTGCGCACGAAGTTCCAACGCAAATGGGGTCAGTTCAACGTCTTCTACACGCTGTCGAAATCTTTGTCTGACGACGACAATGAACGCGATTCCGGCGGACGCCAGTTCGAGAATGCTTTTGACCTCGGCCCGGAATATGCCGCAGCGCGTCTCGACCGTCGGCATCAATTCGTTGCGAACCCGGTCTTCTTCCTCAAGGGTGGCTTCGATGTTGCGAGCGCGATTCGCCTACGCTCAGGCCGCCCGATTGATGCAAGCTTCGGCGCGGATGCCAACGAAGATATCGGCGGACCGGATCGCCCGTTCCGCGCGCCCGGCATTCCGTTCGAGCGCAATGCGTTCCGCAACAGGGCGCTCTATGATATAGATGTTCGCGTGCAGAAGCGGTTCAATCTCGGCGAGACGAAGAGGCTGATCTTCTCCGCTGAAATGTTCAACATCTTCAACCTGACGAACATCGAAATCAACGACAACGGCGGTACCAACGCAGGCGTGACGAATTTCTGCTCGGCTCCAGTTCCGCGCGATTGCGGATTCCTCGCGCCGACCAACCTGAACTTCCTGCAGGTCAGGGATCACACGCTGAACGCGTCAACCTTCGGCAAGCTCTTGCTTACAAACAATCCGGGCTCGCCGTTCCAGATGCAACTCGGCGCACGCTTCACGTTCTAACGCACGGCGGCGCGCGATAAATCAAAAGCGGCGGCGAGATTGATCTCGCCGCTGCTTTTTTTGTGCCCCGCCTCCGGGGTGGGGTAGCACGAGCGGTATTGATCCCATAGTCTCACAACGCGCTACTGTTACCGACATAATTCAACCCTAGAACTGCCCGTAGAATCTGTTACTGCTGCGTCAGTTTCTTTACGATATCGGCTGCCTTATCGGCTGCATCGGAAAGTCGTTGAGATGCCATAGGCTCCGAAGACTTAGCTGCTGCTTTTCTCAGGTACTTCACTGCGCGGGCCGGATCGTCTCTAAAGATAGCCATCACCGTGTAACTTGCATTTTCGCTCTCAAGAGACTTACTGTCATGCGCCTGAATCACTTTGACAAGCGCGGGTAGGGATGCCTGTCCGATCTGAGATAAGGCACTAATAGCAGGATAAAGTTCGCCGGGTGGCGCGAGATGTATTTCGACAACTGCTTCGCCAACCTGATTTTCTGCTTCTATGGTTCGTCTAAACGTAAGAAGAGGAATCAGAGCACTAATGGCTTGAGCCGCTTTCATTTCGCCAACCCGCTGAATCGCTTCAAGCACTAGTTTTGGTTCACTCTCTCTTAATTTTCCGTCATGCAGTACTGCAAGCAGTTTCTCAAGCCCCCCATCAATGGATTGCTGTTTCGATTCATTTGCAGCTTGTTGCTTGTGTTCCGACACCGCTTTTCCTCCAAATGTCACCAAGATGAGCAAAGCCAGAGCAACAAGCGATAAATAAGTTCGCATAACCAAGGATAGCTTTATTTTCATGATTTCCTCCAATTACTTTACAGTAGCATCAAGTTCATAGACCTTGCCCCCTGAGGTTCCAGATTGCGGATCGTCATCGCGTAAAGTTGAGTCACTCGTATCCGGGCAAATCGACATACCGCAAGAACCTACACTCGACACTAGAGGCATGTGGTTATAAGTCCGTGTCGCCGAAATCTCACGCTGGATCGTAATCGAGCCGGTATAGTTGCCCGGCCCCACCACACCGACAATCTCAACACCGGTTCGCCACAGATGATTGCCCGACTCGCTGCTTTGGAAAGTTCCGAGTGTTGAATACACAAAGTTTCGCGTGTTAAATCATCGGCGGCTGCAAGATCCTGCTCGCGTCCGCTTTTTTTGCGCCCCGCCTTTTTTGCAAGCCGCCTGCCTAAAAGCGTTCTGTCACCGTAGAGAGATTTTTGGAACTCAGAACGGACAGCGGTGTCTAAATATATAGCGCCAAACCAACACTGAGTCCGCAGCGTGCCACCGTGCAACGCACAATCTAAAGAAGTGCGAGCTATCGAGAATTGATTCACCGCTTCATCAAATGAATCAAACTTTGATTGGCTCTGGAGGTTCATTATGCAACGGAGATTAACTCTGTTTTTTGTGCTCCTTTCAGTTGTTTGTATCGCAGGCTATATCACACTCGCCAAAGTAACAAAGACAAGAGGCACGGGTTTCACAGCCTCAGCATCAGGCTCTATCACACAGGGCGCGCTTCAAGTTCTTGACCCCGAAAAAGGAACTGTCGCCGCCGAATGCCCTCTCAAACACACAGATGTTAAAGCAGAGATCAGTGGATTTTTGTCGCGCGTAGTCGTCACTCAAGAATTCGAAAATCCATTTAAAGATAAAATCGAAGCTGTCTATACATTCCCCCTGCCGCAGAACGCTGCCGTAGACGATATGACCATGAGAATCGGCGACCGAACAGTTCGCGGCAAAATCAAAAGACGAGAAGAAGCGCGCGCCATCTATGAAGCTGCTCGCCGAGCAGGCAACGTCGCAAGCCTGCTCGATCAAGAACGCCCGAACATCTTTACGCAATCTGTAGCTAATATCTCGCCCGGCGAGAAAGTTTCAGTGACCATCAGTTACGTCGAAACTTTGAAGTACGAAGACGGCTCTTACGAATTCGTATTCCCGATGGTCGTCGGCCCGCGCTACGTACCCGGCAATCCCACAGGCAAACAGGGTGGCGGGTGGTCGCCCGATACTACAAAAGTGCCCGATGCCTCGCGCATTACTCCGCCCGTAGCTCCCAAAGGCGCGCGCGCGGGCCACGATATTTCAATCGAAGTCGCGCTTGATGCAGGCGTGCCGCTCGATGATATTAAATCAATTAATCACGAAGTTGACTCAGAGCGTTTGACTGCTCACAGCAATTTCGTGCGGCTCAAGAATAGAAACGAAATTCCGAACAAAGATTTCATACTCAAATTCGATGTGGCCGGTCGCAAAATAGAAGACGCAGTGCTCACGCATCGCGCAACGCATGGCAATTCAGGCGAAGGATTTTTTACGATGATACTTCAGCCGCCTGATCGAGTTACTGCCGAAGACGTGACTCCGAAAGAGATAGTCTTTGTGCTCGACACGTCCGGCTCGATGTCGGGCTTTCCGATTGATAAAGCCAAAGAGGCGATGAAACTCGCGCTCGATGGTCTCTACCCGCAAGACACTTTCAACCTGATAACGTTTGCGGGCGATACGCACATACTCTTCCCGCAGCCGGTTTCTGCGACTAAAGAGAACTTGAAAAAGGCGCAAGCGTTTCTCGAATCGCGTCAGGGCGGCGGCGGCACGGAGATGATGAAAGCTATTCGCGCGGCGCTCGACCCAAGCGATGCGCAGGATCATGTTCGCATCGTGTGCTTCATGACGGACGGTTACATCGGCAACGATATGGAGATCGTTTCCGAGATACAGAAACATCCGAACGCGCGAGTCTTTTCATTCGGCATAGGCTCATCGGTCAATCGCTTCTTGCTGGACAAGATGGCCGAGCAGGGGCGCGGCGAGGTTGAGTATGTTTCCTTAAACGATGATGGCTCTGCGGCGGCGAAGAGATTTCACGAGCGGGTTCGCAGCCCCTTGCTGACAGACATTTCGATAGACTGGGCCGGGCTGCCCGTCACGGATATTTATCCAAAGCGATTGCCTGACCTGTTCAGCGCGAAGCCTGTCGTAGTGTGCGGTCGCTACACGGGCGGCGCGAGCGGCGCGATCAAATTGAAAGGCAAAGTTGCGGGACGAGATTTCACGCGCGAGATTACAGTTGATCTGCCTGAATCAGAATCACGCCGCGATGTGCTTGCGACATTGTGGGCGCGCACGCGAATTGATGATTTGATGAGCCAGGACTATGCGGGCATTCAAAGCAATAACGCGCGCCCGGATGTGCAGGAATCAATTACCGCGCTCGGATTGAATTACCGATTGATGACGCAGTTCACATCGTTCGTCGCCGTTGAAGAGATGACAGTGACGGAGGGCGGCGAGCCTCGCAGGGTTGATGTGCCTGTCGAGATGCCCGAAGGCGTGCGCCGCAACCGCGTGTTCGGCGAGGAAACCGAAATGGACGCTATACAGGCGAAAAGCCTCAGTTCGAGTCAACGCGCTCAGACATCAGCTAAGCCTCAGGTCGGTTACAATGCAGGGATCAGCGGGGGAGCCGGTGGCGGAAGCATAAATCAACCTGCCCCGCCGCCTAAGGCAGCGCCTGCAGAGCCGCGAAGAAAAGATAGTGGCGCTGTTTTGAAGAGTGAAGATGCTTCGGTCGGTCGAATTTCATCCGAAGACCTGAAGAAGCAGCAGGTGCTTTCCAGGCTTCATCCATCAATCGCAGCCCTAGTCGAACGACTGAAGAAAAAGAACGCACAGCCCGCCGCTGATGAATCGATGTTCGTGCGCAATGGCAAAGCTGAAATTCAAATCTGGCTCGCTGACAAATCGTCGGAGACTTTGGCAAAGCTCAAGCAACTGGGCTTTGAAGTAGTGCTTGATCCGCAGTCAGCAAAGATGGTGATTGGCCGCGTGGCAATTGAAAAACTTGCGGCGATTGCTGAATTGAACGCAGTGCGCTACATCTCGCCACAGATGTAGTCAGACTTTCCGTCTCCTCTATTTATTCCGCCAGTTCATTGCGGAAGGCAAGCTCACGCGAGCTTGCCTTTTTTTTCTATGGTCACGGATAATTCAACGTTATGACTGATTCCGTTAGAGTTCGTTTTGCTCCTTCACCGACGGGGTATCTTCACGTTGGCGGCGCGCGCACGGCGCTTTTCAACTGGCTATTTGCGCGCAAACACGGCGGCACATTCATCCTTCGCATCGAAGACACAGACCGCGAACGATCATCGGAAGCGATGGTTCAGGGCATACTCGAAGGCATGCACTGGCTGGAACTCGACGCCGACGAAGGCCCGTTCTTTCAATCCTCTTTTGTTGAAGAGCATCGCGCAGCCGTCGGCAAGCTCGTCGCCGATGGCAAAGCTTATTACGACTTCACACCTAAAGAGCAGACCAATGACCGCACCATCAAAGAGCGAATCGTTGATCGCGCGCAGGCGGGAAAAGAGCCTAACCCTTACCGCGATCTTCCGCTTGAAGAAGCTATGCGGCGAATCGAAGCGGGCGAGCCTGCCGCAATCAGATTGAAGATTCCCGAAATAGGCGTGTCCCGATTTGAAGACATGGTTTATGGCCCGCAAGAGCGCGACTATTCGGACATCGAAGACCTCGTGTTGATTCGCTCGGACGGGCATCCGCTTTATAACCTGTCGGTCGTGGTTGACGACATTAACATGCGAATTACTCACGTAATTCGCGGGCAGGATCATCTGACGAACACGCACAAGCAGGTGCTGATATACGAAGCTCTCGGCGCGCCAGTGCCTCGATTCGGGCACTTGCCGCTAATCAACGCGCCGGGTGGTCTCAAGCTGTCCAAGCGCAGGCACGGCGAAGTTGTATCGGTCACAACTTACCGTGATCGCGGCTTCGTGTCCGACGCGTTTGTGAATTTCCTTGCGTTGCTAGGGTGGTCGCCCGGCACCGATCAGGAGATTTTGTCGCGCAAAGAGTTGATAGAAAATTTTTCGCTCGAAGGCGTGAACAAAGCGTCGGCCATTTTCAACTTCAGCGAGCACGACCAGCGCGACTGGACAGACCCGAAAGCGCTTTGGATGAATGGCGAATATATCCGCGCCATGCCGACGGATGAACTTGCGCCGCTGGTGAGCGATCAGTTGAAAAAAGCCGATCTCTGGCGCGACGAGTACGCCGATAGTCACAGGGAATGGTTCGCGCGCACAATTGATCTGCTGAAAGCGCGTTATCGCACGACGGTTGATTTTACTACGCTTGGACGGCCTTACTTCACGGATGATTTCGAATACGAACCGGCGGCTGTGAAAAAGAATTTAAAGGACGAGCGATTGAAAGAGCTGTTGGACGGCCTCGCGAACGCTATGGCACGGGTCGAGCCATTCACACATGACAACGCAGAAGCGGCTCTGAGAGCCTATTCCGAGGCGCAAGGCGTGAAAGCGGGGCTCCTTATAAACGCTGCGCGCACGGCGCTCACGGGCCAGTCGGTGGGGCCGGGAATGTTCGACATTTTCGTTGCTCTTGGCCGCGAGCGTTCTGCCGAACGATTGCGCCGCGCGGTTGATCTCGTTGGCAAATATGAGTGATGATTGATGAGCTTGAAAATACAATAACAAGTCAGCCCCGTAGGGGCGACCT
>DATEKX010000192.1:0-8435 GCA_035277165.1 Blastocatellia bacterium
AAGTCGGATTTATCATTCCACTGGCTTATAAGAAACTCGAACTGATTGGCAAGGTCTACGTTGATGAACATGCCTATCAGCCCGCGCTCAATATCATCGGGGTTTGCAGGATCGTACTCCGGCCCATAAGGAATCGCGCGCCGCATGATTCGATGCAGATGCCCCTCATTCGCGCCGCCTAATACTTGTTCGCTGCGAGGATTGTTGCGGCGCATATGCGAGCCGATTGGGCAGGTCAGCCCGAACGTGTCGTCAGCCGCCGGAAGACACTGGTCTGTTCCGGTTTCGTCATTGGTTGTAGTCGAACTACTGCTTACATAATCATAGCAATTGACCAGCTTCGGAGGCACAGGCGGATTCGGATACTGAGTATCTGGAGAGAGTATCAAAGGCACGCCGTTGCGCCATCTGCCGCAGAGTTTTGCGGCAAAGAGTTCTTTGTCTATTTGATATTCGGTCGCGACCTTTTCAAGAAAAGCGTCGAACGCGACAACATCCTGCTTCAGTATGCGGTAGGCGGCAAAACTGCTGTTAAGCGACAACTCCGCAGGAGAAACATTATAGGTTTGATAGGGATTCTGGCTGGGGTATCCCATGAGAAATTCTCCTGTCGGAGAAACAGGTTGATCGTCAGGGATTTCAGCTTTCGTCGGAGCGCCATCAACGTGCGGCTGCGAAATGCCGTCCGTGTAACCGAAATGAATTTTGTCGTTGGGCAGCGGCGCTGTGTCCTGAGCCGATAGCTCAGTCAAGCCATATTGATTGAACAGAGCGCGAAGCACCGTTGAGTATTCTTCTCGCCCTTGATCCGTATGCGTATACAAGGTGAGCACTATGTGCACCTGCGTTGCGTCCGACAGCCCTCCCGTCCAATTTGCAGGAGCGCTGTCGCCAATATCGCCTATGGCCTGCGCAGTCGTCGGCGAAGTCGCGCCTAATTGAAATGATTGAGGAAATGATGATAAATAATTTTGCGCAAGCTGCAAGCTTTTGAGGCCCTCGAAAGTAATCCCGATGTTCAAGCAATAATCGGGCTTTGTCGGCCCCCAATCTTCAGCGGTCGTGATTTGAGGAAATGTCTGATCGCCCGATACTATGCCGCCAAGAAACTTCTTTGCCGCGCCTGCGTCATTGATCTTGAGGACGAAAAAACGCGCCACGTCTATCCTGTAACCGCGAAGAATGTATCCTTGAACATCGTTGAGATTGATATCGGTCATAAGCTTTTCCTCCAGCGCCGTCGTTGAAAAGTGTAATAGAGACTCTAACGCTCAAATTGGTTAGAGTCTCTACGATTGAGCTTTTTAAGATGGGGCGCAAGGCAGAGTAAGTATTTTTTGCACTGTACAATCGGGGTATGCGCTGTACAACCCGAACTCTTTATTCGGAGACTGCTGGCTTGCGTCGTGAGACTGAACGTAAGCAGTAAATCCGGCAACGTTGTTCTGTACAGGAACGAGGTCCTGCCCGTCTGAGGTGAAACTCAGCAGCACGTTAAACACATCTCCAAGCTGGTTGACGAAGGCTTGAATGTAGGGCGCGAAATCGCCGTCATATGCTGTTATCACAGATATCTTGAACTGCCCGTTGTTAGTCCAGGGCGGCGCAGGAGCAGGTTGCAGGTAATCGTTCGATGCATCGAAAAGAACGAAGCGGGCAAAGTGAACAGTGCCTACAGCGGTCAAGGCTGCGTCTATAGCCGGTCCAGCGTTCGCCAGCGCTCCGAGCAAATCTGCGATGCTTGCCGATGAACTTATCGGAAGTATCGCGGTCAGCGGGTTAGCCATTTTATTTCTCCTTTTGTTAGAGACACGGTTTAGGTTCGCAGGGTTTATCTCCTGCATTCGCAAGGATGCCACAAATCAATTACCAAGCTATGCGCGGGCATAGCAGACGAGTAATAATCAGAATTATGAAGATAAATGTTAAACTTCTCCGAAGGATCAGGTCTTTGAAACCAGCATAACGAACTGCATCATATGCTACACGATAATCTCTGTCAAACAGGGGAACCGCGCGTGCTAAATTTCACGGGTTGTAATAAACTGCTCTGTAGCTAACCAGACAGGAGATGGATAATGCAACGTTTCCTCGGAAAATACTCGGATTATTTTTATGCCCTTCTGCGAATAGTCGCGGGTCTGCTGTTCGCAATGCACGGCAGCCAGAAACTATCCGGCTGGCCCGGCAATAAGCCTACTGTGCAGATCGCCTCGCAGATGGGAATAGCCGGAGTGATCGAGCTTGTCTGTGGGTTAATGATCGCGCTCGGACTCCTGACCAGTTTCGCAGCCTTCCTCGCCAGCGGCGAAATGGCAGTCGCTTACTTCATGATGCACGCTCCGCAAGCCCCGTGGCCGATTCTCAATCAAGGGGAACTGGCAGTGCTCTACTGCTTTCTGTTCCTCTACATTGCCTCGCGCGGATCGGGTCGCTTGAGCGTGGATTCAGTAAGAAGATGATAGAGGACAAAGATCCTCGTCGCGTAAAACAATATGTCACCGTACAGCCTTCGTCCTCACCCGGTGATTCAATCGCAGCAATTATATGATCAAGTTCATCGAGTCAAAGCTCCGCCCGCCTGATCTCAGGCCGAACAGGATTAAGCGCGAGCGATTGATCGAGCGACTTAGCTTGAATCTCGATCTCAGCGCCAGCTTCGTTTGCGCAGGGCCGGGGTGGGGAAAGACGACCGTCGCCGCAGAGTTTTTAAATCGCACTGACCGCGCAGCAGTATGGTACGATCTGGATTCATCAGATGCGGACATCGCGCTGTTCTTTCAATACCTCGTGCGCGCCGTGCGCCAGGTTGCGCCGGATTTCGGGCGCAACACGCTGGATATGTTGCGGTCGGGCGCGGGCACTCGACCAGAGCAACTGGCCGATCTGTTTCTTTATGAACTGTCGGAAGCCATCGAGCAAGAATTGATAATCGTGCTCGATAACATTCATCACATATTCGCAGCCGAGTGGAGCGCCGCAGTGCTCTATCGAATCTTACCGCTGCTGCCGGAAAATATTCATTTGCTGATGCTGGCGCGCGTCGCGCCGCAGTTTACATTCTCGCGCATGCGCAGCAAGCAGAGCATGGATCAGATTGATGACCGCGCGCTCGCCTTCACGCGGGCAGAAGCGACCGAGCTGTTTTATGGTGTGCTCGACAACGCGGAACGCATAGACAATCTGCTGGCTCGGACTCAAGGATGGGTCGCGGGGCTGCAAATCATTCGCCGCGCGCTTGAAGCAGACGCTCGCTTGCGCGAGCAGGAGATCGAAGAAATCATCACGCAATCGGAAACAGAGATATTCGATTACTTCGCAAAGAAGGTTTACAGCGCAGAACCACCCCGTATGCGTGCCTTGCTCGTGCGGTCGTCGCTGCCTGAGCGCGTCACGCCTGAAATACTCAAGGGAGCGTTCGCGCTCGATGTGACTAGCGAGCAACTTCAAGCCCTGGTGCGCGAAAATATTTTCCTGAGCCGAGTCGCAGCCAGCACCGACACGTTTATCTATCATCACCTCTTTCGCGATTTTCTTCACAAGCGACTCGAAGAGGAAACCACGCGCGAAGAACGCACAGGGATGCACTGTCAACTTGCCGATTACTATTCGGAGCGAGAGAACTGGGAACCCGCGCTTCATCATTTCTTCATGGCCGGAGATGAAACGCGAGCGGCTGAAGTCCTTCTCGTCGCTCAATGGCAACTGCTCGACAGCGGATTGACGACGACCGTCAGCAAATAATTTCCGCGTTTCCGGCGCGATACGCTTGACGCCTGCCCGCAGCTTTATAACCTGATGGGCGATATGCGCGTGATCGAAGGCGACACGGCAAGCGCCGAAGCGATGTTTAGAACGGGGCTTTCCACTGCCTCCAAAACAAACGACCTGTCGGCTGAAGCGGCTGCGCTCGCAGGGTTGGCTCACACAGCCGCGCGCGATCACAATTTTACAAACGCGATCCGATACGCAGAAGAAGCCGCAGCGCGCATGATGCCATCCGCCTCGACGCCACACACTTTGACTCTTGCTGCCCGCATCAAAAATGTCATCGGCGCGGTCAGAGTTTTCGAGGGGCGTTACAATGAAGCGAGCGAAATGATGGAAGAGGCGCTCAGGCTCGCTCACGAAGCAGGCGATGCGCGGTTGGTCAGAACGATCTCGCACAACCTGGCGCTGCCTGCTTATATGGAAGGCGACTTTCACGCGGCGCTCAGATACTTCTCGCGCAGCCCGATTTCAGACACGAAAGACAACGGACTGCATCCTGACTCGATACCTCTTTATCTGAATCGCTCGGCCATCTATACCGCGCAAGGGAAATTGGAACTGGCGGGCCGTGATCTTGCAAGCGCAGCGGAACTTGCCTCAGTCTTTAATCTGCGCGGTTTCATGCCGCGCATACATGAAGGGAGAGCCAACATCGCGCGCGAACGCCATCAGTTCGATGAGGCAGATTATCTCTACAATGAAGCGTTGAACGAATATCGAAACGTTGACGCAGACCCGGTCAAAAGCGATCTCTATTATGAACGAACGCTGCTGGAAATGCGCCGAGGCGATCTGGATCAGGCGCTCGACCTCATCAGCCAGATGATCGTTGACCGAGAGGAGAGCGGGCGCGAGATAGAAGCCGCGCTTGCGCGGCAGATGCGCGGGCGCGTGATGGTCGAACGCAAAGACGCTCGCGCGATATCAGAGGCCGATGCGAGCGAGCCGCTGCTTCGCCGGTTGCAATGCAACTATTACCTTGCGATAGGTTGTTATCTGAGGGCACGCGCGCTTCGAGATCGTGATGCGGAAGTAGGGAAGCGCGCGCTGATTGAATTTCTATCGCTCGCTGAAGTGTTCGACTATAGTTACTTCATCGCCTGTGAAGAATCGTTTCATCCTGTGCTGAATGATCTGTGCCGATTATATTCGGTGAAGTCCGACTGGCTCAACATGGCGCTGGTGTCAGACAGCCAAGCTAGAGTGAAGTGATATGCTTCCACAGTTTTTTCTAAGAACGAAACTGCTGCCGCCGAGACTGGGCCGACGCGTGCTCGCGCGGCCTCGACTGATCGAACGCATGCGCGGCTACCTCGATCAGCCTGCGACGATTGTCTGCGCCAACGCTGGCTGCGGCAAGACCACGCTGGTGACAGACTTCGTCAGGACAAGCTCGCTGCGCTCAGTCTGGTATCAGATAGACCCGTCGGACTTGGACTTGGCGGTCTTTTTCGGATATCTGGTGTACGGGATAAGGAGCGTGAGAGAGGACTTCGGGCAGGTGGTGATGGGCTACATCTCGGAGACGGAGAACCTGACAGCGAAGGTGGAGCAGTTGGTGGATGTGTTTGTAAATGAAGTGAGCGAGCAGTTGGAAGAGAAGACAATCGTGGTGCTGGATGATTATCATCACGTGGACGGGAGTGAGGCGATAGCGGCGGCGGTGGATAGATTAGTGCAGTACTTGCCGGATGTGTTGCACATAATAATAACTAGTCGTTCTATGCCTAACCTTTCGATCACGCGGCTCAGGAGCAAAGGCTTGATCGGAGTCATAGACCGGCAAGACCTCTTGTTTACAGAGGGAGAAGTCGAACAACTATTCGCAGGCTTCACAGGCCATCGGTTAAACGGGGCGTTGATACATCAGTTTCACAAACGCACGGGCGGCTGGGCTACAGGGCTTCAATTGATTGCGCAGGCAGTCGAACACCGCAGCCAGGAAGGACAATCCGAAGATAGTAAGATTTCCGAATCCGCTTTTGCCGAAATACTCAAACAGAGCGAAGAAGAGATATTCGATTATTTTGCGGAAGAAGTATTGGAATACGAAACATCTGAAACTCAGGACGTACTGTTGCGACTCTCATTGTTCAATCGCATTGATCCGGTGACGGCCAGTTGCGTACTTCTGCCCGAAGAGGTTTATCAACTGCTGGCTTCGCTTCAGCGGCGCAACCTTTTTATCTCGCACGTGAATGGAGGAGGCGCTGACGAATACAGTTTTCATCCGATGTTTCGCCGATTTCTTCGCCGCCGACTTAAAGCGAAACTGGGCGAGGCGGGACTGCAGGAACTTAACAGATTATATGCCGACCGTTTGATGGAGCTTGGCGACTGGCGGCGTGCCGGGTTGCTTTACGCCGAAGCGCGCGACATCGAAGCGATAGCGAAGATAATGGTCGAGCGCGGGCGCGAATTGTTCGACGCCGGAATGTTTGAAATCATCAAACGCGGATACCAGACCGTAAGCGAATCAATCACCAATCTTCATCCTGAAATACTGAGACAGCGCGCACACATAGCGCGAATGGAAGGCGACATCGAGATTGCAGAGCGATTGTTCAACAGGGCAGTGGATCGCGCGCGCGCTATAGGCGACACACAATGCGAAGCGGCAGCGCTTCACGGATTGGCCGCTTGCCTCATCCGCCGAGGCGAACACGCCCGAGCCTTTAGCCTTGCGACCAAAGCGCTCAATAATGCATCGGCAGACGATCTGGAACTTCGAGCGCAGTTGGAGCAGACGATAGGCAATTGCCAGTTTCTGTCGAACGTCGCGACGGGCGAATTCGATGAGGCGCTGGCAACGTGGCGGCGCGGCGTAGAGCTTGCGCGGCGAGCGGGCAGCGAACGGTTAGCTCGGATAATTTCACACAACCTCGGGTTGCCTTATGCTTTCACAGGCGACCTGACGCGCGCGCGCGACTGGTTCGCGCAACTGGTCGAAGGAGAAGCCGCGCGCGTTCCACTTCCTCAACAGGCGCTTGCCTATTGCAACCTCGCGCGCGCCGATCTTGAGACGGGCGATTTCGATGCCTGCGAGCGACGGCTCGAAAAAGCGATGGAGTTGTGCCGGTTGTTCAACCTCACGATTGAACGCGCAGAGGCGCAGGAATTGATAGGCAATCTTCACCGCGCGCGAGGCCAGTTCCATCGCGCGCGCGAGCATTATCATCAGGCCGAAGACCTGTACCGCGATGCAGGCATGGAGCTTGAAGCCCGCGAGCTTCCAGATGACCAGTTGCGGCTGTTGCTTGCCGAAGCGAACTTCTCGAAAGCGCGCGATGCAGCCGAAAAACTTTTGGAGAAGCGCGTGGCGCTAGGCTACGCCGTGCCGATTGCGCGTTCGCGCCTGCTGCTTGGCCGCGTTATGCTTGAAAGCGAAGCGGGCGATCCTCGGATTTTGCTTCAAGAGGCGCTCGCGCAGTTCATCACCTGCCGTTCGAGCATCTGGATTGCGCGAGCGCAGTTTCTGCTGGCGCGCGCAGAGCATCAAGCGGGCAACGCCGACGCTGCGATGTCTCATTTCGCAGAGGCGATGAAGCTTGCGCGCGAGTTCAACTATAGGCACACAGTGAAGGTAGAAGCCGCGCGCTCGCCTGCCGTCTTTCAGCTTGCGCTGGCTCGCAACATCGAAACCGCTTATCTGAAAGACGCAGGCGTAGCAGAAGACGCGGGGACACAGAAACGCGCGGATGCGGCGGCGGCAGGCTCGATGATCGCCGCGCATTCGGTTTCCAGTTCCTCAAGGTTCCGGTCTGCGAGTGAGCCTGCTTCGATTGAAGAGCGCGAAATTGATCTATCAATCAATATGCTGGGCCATGTCGAAGTGCTGCGCGAGCAGGGGCGCAAACTCGCGCCCGATGCCTGGACGCTTTCGCGCGCGCTGCGCATCCTCTGCTTCATCGCATCGCATCAGAATCATCGGGCTACCAAAGATGCGATTGTGGAGACGTTCTGGCCCGACACGCCGCTTGAAGACATTGACAAAAATTTCTGGCCTACGATCTCTTACATACGTCGCGCGCTCAACAGCGACCAGGCAGTGAAAAAGAATTTTATTCGTTACCGCGAGAGCGCCTACTATCTGAACCCTGAGTTCGTTTACCTGCTCGACATCGAAGAATTTGAGCGGCTGATAGCTGCCGCTCGCGCGCATAATCGCGAAGGAAACGGCGAAGGATTCACAAACGCTGCGCGGCGCGCTGTAGAGTTGTATCGCGGCGAGTTTTTAGAAGAGTCTTACGATAAATGGGTTGAAGAACCGCGCGCTTATTATCGCAACGTATACTTTGCTACACTGAAGGAATTGGCAGATCATTATCATCGCGTCGAAGAGTACGAGCAGGCAATTGTATACTCGAAAATGATATTGAGCCGCGACGCATATCGCGAAGACGTTCATCGTCAGTTGATGGACGCTTACGCTCGCATAGGCAATCGCGAAGCCGTGCGGGAGCAATACGAAAACCTCAAGGATTTGTTAATGGAAGAGCTTGGCGTCGCGCCTTTGCCGGAAACCGTAGCGACGTACAAAAGATTGATAGGATAATAAGAGATTGATGAGGGATGAATGGCAGTAGCCCGACCGTGAAAGAGAGCGAGGGCCACTTGTCACTGTGAAATATGCTTCCACAGTTTTTTCTAAGAACGAAACTGCT
>DATEKX010000193.1:0-3974 GCA_035277165.1 Blastocatellia bacterium
TTTAGCCCGCTAGGCGGGCTGCTATCAAATCGCTGCCGCATTTCAAACTAGGGTTGAGGCAGCCCGACATATTTAACGGGATCGCTTGGCTGGTCGTTTTCGCGTATCTCGTAATGAACGTGTGGGCCGGTCGAACGCCCTGTGCTGCCTGCGTGACCGATCTGATCGCCACGTTTGACTCGCTGTCCGGCTTCAACAGTGATTCTCGACAGGTGGCCGTAGCGCGTCGTTATTCCGTTGCTGTGATAAAGGATCACGAGATTGCCGTAGCCTGAATAAGGCCCTGCGTGAATGACTAGCCCATCAGCGGTAGATGAAACAGGAGTGCCGAAGTCGGCGGCGATGTCTAATCCTTCATGCGTTTCGCGTCCTTCGCCGCTGAATGGATTATGACGCCTGCCGAATCCGTCCGTGATATATCCATTGACAGGCAACCCGGAAGGAATCGAAGAGAGGCGCAATATGTCCGAGCGCAGGCGGTCGTTTATGTGTCGCATATTGCGTTCAAGCTGATCGGCTGTTTTATCGAGCGCGGCAACCGTCTCAGGCCCGCCGATGCCGATCTGCTGATCAATCTCCGGCGTATGATCCATCTTTGCTTGTCTGGCAAGCTCTTTCGACATATCGCCGATGTATGAGATTTGCCCTTTCAGCTTCGCATAAGAGTTCTGATATGCGTCATTCTCTTCTTTCAGCTTTGCATTCTCGGCTTTCAAAGAGGAGTTCTTGAAACCGAGAGCTTCTATTTGTCCAAGTCGTATCGCGCCATAAACCGTCAATAATGCCAGGAAGATTACAAACCCAATTGCCGTATAAACCAGATTGCGATGGAAGCTGAATTGTCGGACTCCAGATGAGGATGAAGGTACGATCAGGAAGGTAACAAACCGATTATCTTTTGACATTCAGCATCTCCTTGACTCGTCATTAGAGTATGGGGATGTTGCCAAAATTCCACAGCAACAGCCAAACAACTCTATTTATAACCCAATTGCCAGCTTGTTCGTGAGGGGTGAGACTTTGCTCAAACCGAAGCCGGAGGCTATCATGCAGGAGTGCCGAAAGGCAACCATTTTGAATCAAATCGAGACAAACTTTAGAAAATTGCAACAATCTTGGCAGAAGCTAGAGGTTAGTGAAAGTGATTTGAGAGCTTTCTAACCTCTAGCCTCTGACCTCTATTTCTATACTGGTTCGGCATTTCGCGGGAAGATGATCTTATAGACAACCCACCCGATCAGCACAAAGAAACCGACTACAATCGCCAGCCATATAACGTGCAAAGCGAAGCCGATTATCCCAAGCAGTATTTTGACTACGGCCACGCCTATGACGAATGTCAATAATCCGACGATGAATCTTACGAGTCCCGCCATATTTGACTCCTTTCAACTGTCAAACGTGAAGCGCGATAGGGCTTCACGGCTTTTGCTAACCTTTTAATTTACGAGCGCGCTTGTCTTTGCCTGACGCGCGCCACTCGCCTGGATAATAATATTCTTGTAAGAAGTCCTCAACTTGATGTTGGGGCCGTCTTCGCCGAGCGAACCGAAAAGGCTCGCTCGCGTGCGCTGCGACGGTATGTTGAACCCGACCGGTTTGATCTCGCCATTCTCGCTTTGCGCGTCGAGTTGGAACTGGCTCGACTGCGGGAGCACAATCTTAATCTCGCCGTGATTGTTCTCCACTTCGATGTCATCTTCGGGCTGGTTTGTAGCGATCAGTGTCACATCGCGATAGCTTGTTTCCACGTGCACGCTTTCAAAAAAATTCTTGACCAGAACTTCACCGTGCGATGTTTGAACCTCGACCGGGCCACTCGCGTCTTCTATGTTCACCGAAGCCTGCTCGGCCCGTACCTTCAGCATGCCTTCGGTTGAAGATATGATGATGTTTTTGTTAGACGACGAAACGCTCAGGTCGCCGTTGATGTTTCTGGCCTGAACACTGGAATGCGGCGCATCAATCGTCAAGCCTGCGGTGTTTCGCGCATCAACGCTGGCATGTTCAGTTTTAATCTCCGCGTCGGAATTTAATCCTTGCGCGGTTATCTTGCAGAACGGAGCATCTATGTGCGCGGGGCCAGCGATCTCTCGCACATCGACCGCTCCGTTTTTTGCGCTCAGATCGAGCGACCCTGACACTTTAGATACGCGAGCGTTACCCGCTCCCGTAACGATCAAATTTCCGTTGATCGCCGAAGCGTTCGCATCCGAATAGTTCAATGCCAGATTAACATCTCCGTTTATGCCTGATATTTCGGCCTGCCCGTGGCTCACTTTGATCGAGAGATTGCCCTGAATGTTGCTTGCCGAAACAGCGTCAAAGCTGTTCGTTATAAAAAGATTGGCATACGACGGGACTTCCACTTGAATGTTAGTCGAAAATTCCTGATTCACCTGATCGCGATTCGTAGTAATGCTTACGCCGTCTGCGGTCTTGCTGACAACGAGTTGAATCTGCTCGGCTATCTTGCGCGCGTCTTCCTGATTCCAACCGCGCACGCCTTTCGTAAGAGTAGCGCGAAGCGTCGGACTGCCGCCTGTTACTTTGACGACGCCGAAGTTGTTGTTGACTATGATTTTCATTCCTTGTCTGAAATCTTTTGATTCAATCGTGTCGTCAGTAAAAGCGAATGTCTGGCCCACGACCGAATCGCGAAGGCTGCTTAAAAATCGCGGCAGCTTCAAAGCTGCGAGCACGGAAGGATTGTTAGCCAGACGATTGGCGAGCACGCCTGTGCCGCAGATGAGCGCGACTATTATCACTCGCCCCGGCGTCAACACGCGCGGCGGCGGCCCTTCCGTGTGGCGATGCGAGTAGTACCTGATCAACTCCACCGCGGCGTAGACCGCAAGCAGCAATAACCAGTAGCGACCATAAATTTCAAGCGCGTTTAAATCCGAGTGAAATCGGCTGACGAAAAAAAGAACGCCGATGATGATGAGAAGCATTCCGCCCATAGGCGAGCGGGGCTTGCGCTCGACGGCGTATCCCATCACTCGAACTACGCCTGCGCAGATCATAAACACAGGCCACAACCGCATCAGCCACGGAGCCAGCCCCGAACCCGGCGGCGCAAAAAAGATGGTCACGCCGACCGCGACCAGTAGAAGGCCGAGCAACAAAGTCCCTCTCATGTTTTTGCGTGCCGATGCCAATTGATTGACTACCTCCGGTCGCCCGGACGCGACATTCGCCTGACATTGCTTGGAACGTTTTCAGCAAATGAATCCGGTATGAGTGGATAAGAGGGGCGCTGCGAGTGATCCGCATTGTACTCTTCTTCGCGCGAACGCTTGAAATAGTTGGTGAGCAAATAGCCGCCGAAGATTATCAATGCTGCCGGGATCAATCGCGCCGGTGTGATGAAAGCCCACGGTTTGATGATCTGAATGACCAGAAGCAAACCCGCAACAATAAACAAGAGTCCGAGCGCAGGCGCGCGCTTCGCCAACTGCCGTTTGAATTTCGCTTCGTCGGCTTCGGGGCTTTCGCCTTCAGCTATTCGCTGCGCAGTGCGATAGGCATCTATAATCGAGTGAATATAAAAAGCCATGCCTGCAAGCGCAAAGAAACCCGGGAGTACATGCAGATTGGTGAGTTGAAACAATCCAACCGTGCCGACGAAGTGAACAACAGCTTTCACATTCTGGCGATTGTATACGGCTCCGAGCCCGGGAAGCACAGCGCACAACGCGGCAAGTCTCGCCTTCGCCTTCGACTTAGACTTCCCGCCGTAGTTGTAGTGCTGCGATATGCTCTGGATTCCAAGCACTATGCAATCCTGACAGTAAGGATAGCCCTTGATCCTGTGATCGCAACCAGGGCAGAGCGCGCGAGCGCAATTGGTGCATTGAACCCGCGCAAGAGTTGATGTGTGATAAGAGCAATACATAGAGAAATCCTATCTATGATAGAAACCCGTTTTAATATCCTTCTAAGCTTTTAACGAATTGTGCCTGACGATGGTT
>DATEKX010000194.1:0-5655 GCA_035277165.1 Blastocatellia bacterium
ATCCGTGATGATGACTGCATCGGTCATTGCATCGAAAGTCGCTTCCAATTCGCCTTTTGCTATAGAGACTTCGTGCAAAAGCTCCTGCTGACGCCTCCACCCGGCCTCCAGCCGCTCTGACATTTCCTGGAAGCTTCTGAAAAGCGAATCGTATTCGGCAGTGAGCAAATGCCGCGAGGGTCGCGGCTCGGAAAGATTGCCCGCCGTCAATCTTGAAGCGCGCTCTTGAAGCTGGGTTATTGGCTTTGTAAACAGTCGCGCTACGGCTTTGCTGAAAACGAACGCCACTATCAGCGCCAGCATCAGCACCATCAAGTAATTTACGTAGAACCCGTCAAGCTTTGCCTTCAATGGCCTCAGAGATTGCCGCTCCCAAATCTTCCATCCCGTCACAGGAAGCGTTGTATACCGAACCATGTATGTGTTGTCCAGCGCAGCGCTCGCCGCTGATCTGACATCTCCGATACTGTCGGAATAACTTCCTGTTCCGCTGTCGCTTTGACTGGCAATCTCAAAATCTTTTTGATCGGTCAGGGTATCAATTTTGTGCAGTTCGTCGGGAGGCCGCAACGAATCAGCGATGAGACGTGCGGCACGATTTACGACCGTTAACGACTTGCCTTCCTCATTATAGCGCGAAAGTATCGAATGAAATTTGTCTGTACTCACGCAGGCGAAAACATGTCCCAGAAATTTTTCCTTCTGATCGAACAACGCCCTGCCTATGATCATGGCAGGCGCTGTCATTACCTTGCGCTCATAATAGACATTCAAATAAACCATGCCTTTGGCCTGCATCATGTCGTTGTAATACGGCATGCCACTCAAATTGATTCCTAAGACATCCCGCCCATCCATGTGATGCAGGGGATCGGCTGCAATAATGCGCCAGTTCGCATCGGTAACATACATTGATTGAAAGTCAGGAAATTCTTCACGAATGTCCTCAAGCAGTTTCGATACCGAATCAGGAGAGGTACTTCTGTGATTGGATGAAGTGAGAAGCGCCGCGGCGAAATTAAGACCGCGCTGGTGATCTCGTATAAGCGCGCGAACTTCCGTTTCGACGGCTGCCACATCTCTCATCGAAGATGCGTCCAGGTCGCTCATCATCTTTTCGCGCACGTTATGAATGCTGTTCGTTGTGATGTAGAGCAGCGGCAGCGTGATCGTCGCAGCCATAACCAGCGTCACCAGAGAGTTGAGGCTGAGTTGCGCGGGCTGATTTCCTGCATTCGCGCGCCGCCTTCTCAGAATTTCGTAAATAAGTATTCCTGACTCTAACAGCAGGCCAGTCAGCATTCCGTTTATGACGGAGCGGGCTTGAACTATCAAAGCCAGCCGCAATGGCAAACCGTGCAGAAACAACTGGCCCGCCAGATTGAGCCACGCGCCGAGCAGCAGCCAGTACGAAAAAATTGTCGCCAGCGGCGCGCGTTTGCCCTTCTTTGTGTAATAGCCAACCCATATGCTTTCGAGCGCGTACAAGCACGCGCTGAATGGGAACGGCTGATTCCACAAAGACCACGTGCGAAGCCCTGCTGTCAGGCCCGCCACGCCGCCCACATAAGGGCCGAACTTTATTGCCGCAATGATGCTTGCTATGCTGCCGAAGATGAGATGTATGCCGGGAAATATTTCTATCGGCAAACAATTGATGGCGTAACCGACAACGCCGAATGCCAGCGGAATCGCAACCCGATAATAAAACCAGCCCAGCATCTTTTTCGCAATTGAAGACAAAGCTATGACCTTGTATGTGTAATCTATGCCCGGGGAGGTTCCATGTGCAGAGGCAGCGATAAAAGTTTAGGCGAGGGCTAAGTCGAAGTCAATAACTTAAATTACATAATGAGTAGAGAAAACAGTCGCTTGACGTTATCAACTCTGGTTGAGAACGGAAGAACGAACCCGCTCGTAGAACGAGTTTCCAAGAAGGACTTTGGCTGCATTCAACAGGCCCGTGCGTGCGCGCCGCGCGGCAAAGCCTTCCGCTCGACAGATGCGGTCGAATTCACCCGGCCCAATGCTTCGCAACACGGCAACGCGAGAGAGCGCAAACGAATCAGTAGCTTTCGTGTTCACGCCTATGCGACTGGTCGCAACGGAAGCGTATCCGGCTTCTCGCGCAATGCTGGCGACGGCGCGCGAAAAGCGTCCTCCGGGGCAGGAAAAATGAGCGACACGCTTGCCTGTTATCTGTTCCAGGCGATCTTTTGATTCTGCAATCTCGACGCGCAGTTCGTTATCGCTCAGATCATCGAGATAACTATGCGTCATCGAATGACAACCTATTTCAAATCCTGATTCGCTCAACTGGCGAAGCTGGATTCGAGACAAATAACCGCGCTCGCCTATTCGTCCCGCGATTGCGTAGAAAGTCGCGTTGAAGTTAGCCGCTTTAAGCAACGGCGCTGCGATGAGCAGGTCAGTCTCGCATCCGTCATCGAACGTCATGGCAACCGAGCGTTTGTCATCATCAGACCCGGCGAGAGCTTCGCTCACGCTCACGCCTTGAAACCCGCTCGCCTGCAATCGCGCGAGATGGTCGCGAAAGACCGATTCGCTGACAACATAGCGTATGTATCCCTGTTCGTGTTCGCACAACTCGCGGCCTGCGCGCTCGATTTCGTGATACATCAAATAAACTATTCCGTCGCTCATCTGATTATCCATTCAAAATATCCTTCTAAGCTGCGCCTTCAACGGCGCGGGCACTCGAAGCCCCACACGATCAATCATCTTTTTCGCCTGTTTGATCAGTCGCCGCTTGCGCGCATAACGCTGATTCACGCTGCCAAACTGCGCGAGCAAGTCTTCACTCAGGCTGCCGTTTGATGGCAATTCAAACTTCTCTTTCACGGCGTAGTAGTTGCCGCGCGCAAATGCGGCTAACACTTCTTCGCGCGTGGCAGATTTGCACTCGGCGATGTTGAACAATCCGCGATGTTGTTTTTTCCAGTGCATGTCTTGCCCGTAGAAGGCGCGCATCTGAGGCTTGCGCGCTTGCAGACGGGCGAGCAGGCGAAACGTGCCGGGTCGCGGCGCGTAACGACCATCGTATTTTGAGTTCCACACCTCGATGCCATCGGGGAGTTCTTCAAACGATTCAATCCATTCAAACGCGCTGTCCATCGGGTGCGCTATCACGGATATGCCGCCTTCGTTTTTTATGTGGCGAATGACCTTTTGCGGATCGGTAGTGGCGACAGGCGACGTGACTCCGTATGCAAGAACGTGCATTCTATTGTCACACGTGTATTCAAAGCCGGTTATGAAACGGAAGCGGTCATCCGAAAGCGAACGGCATTCATCAATATAAGATTTTGTTTTCGCGCTATCGAAATATTCCGCATGGTCTGTCATACAGACGAAATCACAACTGAGAGCCAGATAGACTTCGCGCAACTCTGCGAGCGTGAACTCTCCGTCAGAGTAAGTGCTATGAATGTGAATAGCGCCTTTCAACATTCAAATCCTTTCGCGCATTGGCTTTTTTAGCGAGACCAGAGGGCAGTCGTCGAAACAGAAAATCCATCCAGTCGCCCAGTTCGGGCAGCGGGTCGCCTAGTGTGAAATTGTCGTGGCAAGTGCCGCGCACCGGAATAGTAAAGTTTGCGAGCGTCCGCATACGTGATGGAAACCGGCCCGTGTACCCGCGCGGAGAGCCGCGCATCACTTCTAAGAGATGTCGAAAATCACCCAACATCCATCTGCATCGCACGCCGCTCTGATAATTCATCTGCGGCGCGACATCGCCATGTTCAGCCATGCGCGCGAGCATCGCCGGAAAATCAGCGCCCGCATAAACCGTGAGCGCCAGCGAATTCCAGAAGCGACCGTTGACTTCCAAAAAGACCGGCGTGCCGTCTGCGCGCTGTCTGAACTCGACCATCGCAACGCCGTGCCATTTCAGAGCCGTGAGAATTGCGAGCGCAGCTTCGCGAATTCGCGGGTCTGGTTGAACGCTCACGCGCAAGGCGCTGCCTGAACCAGTCGGGCGAACATCGCGTAGGCGAGCGTGAGCAAACTCTGCGCGCAACTCGCCTTCTCGCATCAACGCGAAGTAGCCCGCGCCCGTGCCTTCGATGAATTCCTGCGCGAGCACAGCCGAGCATCTGTTGCTCAACTCATCGTAAGCAGTCATGAACTCCTGCGGATTGCGCGCATAAGCGGGCGCGCCTGTCGCAGTGACTTTGCGTGTTTTGGAAACCTCTTCCGAACTGCGCGGCTTTAGCACCACCGGATACTGAATAGACTCGGCGACTTTGCGCGCTTCTTTGCTGTCAGAGATGAGCGTTGTTTGCGGCACGGCAACGCCGAGCGAGGCGGCGAGCCTGGTTGTCTGTTGCTTGTCGAATGCGCGTAAGACTGTTTCGTGCGGTGGCAGTACGAGCTTTGCGCCTGCGGCCAAAAGCTTATCACGATGAAGAGAGAGTGGAAGCGTCGTCCGCTCGGTCATCGGCAGAATAAGCGTGCCCGGCTCGCGCGCGGCTTCTTCTGTTATCGAACGGATGAAAGCCATTGCGTCTTCTTGAGGCGCTGTGTAAGTGAAAGAACTTTCAGAGTAGCGAGACCACCCAGCCTTTGACCATGACGAGCTTGCCCCGACTGCTACGCGATGTCCTGCGCGAGCGAGCGAGCGAGTGCTTGCCACCGCTTGATTTTCGTTTCCGTCGAGAACTAAAACTCTCACTTCTTACTGACCTCTTACCCAGACATCGCGCTTGCCAAGGATGAAATAGATCAGCCCGACGAGCGCAGCCGCGTTCATCACCGAAAAGACGTAAGCGAAGTTCAGCAGTCGCACCTTGCGCTTGTGTTTGAGCAGGTAGCCTCCTGCAAGCACGCTCGCATAAAAGATCATTTGAGCCGTCAAACTCGCTTCATAAAAAAGCGTGTTCGTTGCGCTCGAAGGCAACGTGACTATCACAAGGTTTGCTGCAAGCAGAATCAAAAAGAATATGGGGGCCGCAAGCCGCATCAGCTTGTGCGAGTAAAACTGAAAGAGCAAGGCGTTGGTTGGCAGAAGCAGGCGCGGCATCAACTGGCAGAGTTGATAATTTCCCGTGAGAGTTCGGACTTTGCGCGAGAACTCGCGGCTCGCAGAATCGTTTGCCCGGTCGTGCGCTCGCGCTTTCTCATCGAAGACGATGCGACTTCCTGCAAGCGCTATTTGCATAGGCGTGTAAACATCGTCGAGGATCGTCTCCTGCGGAAGCGGCTGCCAGAGCTTGCGGCGTATGGCGTAAACAGCGCCCGTTGCTCCAATCACAGAGTTGAACCGGCTCTCGCTTTTGCGAATCCACTTCTCATATTTCCAATAGAGGCCGAAGCCTTCGCCAACGGCAGCATTCGCGCCGCCGTCGAGCAATAACTCGCCCGATACGGCTCCGACGCGCGCGTCTGCAAAGTTCGATGCCAGTTCTTTGATCGCATCCGGCTCGAACCACTGGCGCGCATCTGCAAAGATGATTATTTCGCCCGAAGCGATTTCGGCTCCGACGTTGAGCGCAGTGGCTTTCCCTCTCTGCTCGGTGTAAGCGAATACGTGAACGCGATTTGAAACGTAGCGACGCGCTATGTCGGCAGTGAAATCGGTCGAACCGTCAGAGATGATGACGATTTCAAGAAGGCGCGCGGGGTAATCGCTTT
>DATEKX010000195.1:0-6824 GCA_035277165.1 Blastocatellia bacterium
AACAGCGCGAGCGATCAATTCTTTGCCGGTGCCGGATTCGCCAGTGATGAGGACTGTGACATCAGAGGAGCGGATTTTGTGAATTTGTTCGAGGACGGAACTCATAGCGCGGCTGGCGCAGATGAAGCCCGGAAGTTCCACTTGTTCAAGCAAGCGAGTCGGGTCGAATACTTGCGTGCGCCGATTCTTGCCTCGGAGCGTAATGGCTTCGAGTCCCTGCTCTGCGATATAAAGCAACGGCTGAATGTTGATGGTATTTGCCAGGAATCGCTCGGCCCTCGGACTAATAAGGCAGAGCAGGAAATTCGATTGTTGATTGTCCGTTAAGCGGTAAACATAATTGCTGTTGTAATCGTCGGACGCGAGCTTTGACAGGTACTCAATACGTTCGGAATGCTCGCTTTCTTTAAGCCCGACCGAAGCAACGACTCTGAGCTTCAAAGCGTTCTTTGCCGAGAATTCACCGCTGCTGACCTCAGTGATGATAACTCCACGGCTCGAAGATTCTTCGTATAGGATTGCGGCAAGTTCGTAAAGCAACAGGTCACGCGAAATCGAAGCTTGCACAAGGCGTTGAGCGATGAAACCATCGAGGGCGGAAGCCAGACTCGGAGTCAACGGTCGCGGGCTTTCTTGCGTCTCAGGACTGGATGCATCGAGATCAGCTTTGAGCGCCTCCAGGCTAATGCGAGCATTTTCTTCGTCAATTGCAGCGCCGAGCCTCAGGAAATCTCCCAGCGCGCCCTCCATTTCGTTTGTGGCTTCACGCAAGCGTCTTTGCTTTTCCAGTAGCTGCGCCCGCAAAACGCGGTTGATCGCGCAATCGTATGTATTGCCACGCAGCGAGTAAATTGAAGTGCTTTGGCCGAGCGATTGAATGGCCGCCGCGATGTGCCCTTCGGCGGTTTCAACCTTTGCGAACATTCGCATCATCAATCCCCAGGCGAGCAATGATGGTGTCTCGCGCAGGTAATTGCGCACGGTTTCGATAAGCTCTCGCGCACTGTCAAGATCGCCCATTGCCAGTATCGAATCGGCAAGCAGCAAACGCGCTTCGGAAGCGTAGCGCAGGTTTCCGCCGCGCAAACAAACCTCCACGCCGCGCTCTAAAGCCTCTCTCGCTTTTTCGTGTTGCCCTCTCACCATGAAGCCTCGGCCCATGGTCATGCGCGTGCTTATTTCTACCCACTCGGCGCTCTTGTTGGCCGCTATGACCTGCATCGAGCGATCAATGAGGCCATCGGCTTCATCCAGCTTTCCCTGCATCACGTAAAGATTCGCGAGCGTATCGAGCGCTCCGCTGTATTGCGCGACCATCGTTGATTCTTCGAGCACTTCGATTGCCTGCTTGACGAGCACTTCTGCTTCTGCCCACCTGCCGAGCCATACAAGCTTGTCTGCTATGTTGTTCTGGTTGATTGCAAGGTGAGTTATATTGCCCGCCTGGCGGAACCGTTCGATGCATTTCTCGTAAGAGACGAGCGCCTTGTTGGTAACTCCGAGATTATCGTAGGTGACCGCCAAATACATATGAGCGCGGCCCAGAAGGTCAGGCTCATCTTTCTCTCCGATGATCGTCAGTGTTTGCTTTAGTGATTGCAGCGCGCTTCGGAAATCGCCTTCGTAAGCCTGTATGTATCCGATGTAGAGATATGATTCGGCAAGCTTGCGCCAGTCGCCGATATGACGGAAATGTTCGAGCGCAGAGGTGTAATGGTCACGCGCAATGCGAATCTCAGAGAAGTTCCTGTATGCGCGGCCTAGCCCGAAATAGCAAGCGCCCAGGCCCGCGTGATCTTCGAGTTGGCGGGCGATCTGCGTTGCGTGATTGAAGAGAGCTATTGCGCGGGGAAGATCATTGTTGAAAGAGTAGCCCCAGCCGAGCCGAATCAACGTGATCATCTGCGCGTGATCGGAGAGCCGTTCAAACTCCGAGAGCTTTTCGTATTTGGTGACGACTTCGAGTTGTTCGCGATTCAATCCGCGCTTTTCCAGAGCCTCGCTCAGATAGCAACGGATGCTGGCTTCTTCTTCGCTTGTCCAGCCTCCTCTTCTGAGCGCAGACCGGAAGTGAGCGGTCGCTTCTTCAAAGCGGCTCTCTTCTAACGCAGCTTGACCGGCAGCTACCGCTTCTTCTACACGGTGGCTGCGGAGTAAATCCCTACTAGCCATTACAGACCTATAGACTCGGGGCCGTCTTAATGCAGCCTGCAAAATTGTTAATATAAGGGCAAGAACAAGGAGAAGAAGTTATAAATTCAGATTGCGCCCAATCCCCATAATTCATTGCGCATTCTAGGTGCGACGCTTGTCAAAGTCAAGAGACAAGTCGGCAAGCGTATTAATCGAAGTCGCTAATATCAACTTCGTAGCGCATCAATACAAGCTTTTTCGACAAAACTTCGCGCTAAATGTTGATTTTCAGCGAATAATGAATAGCGGTGAAGAATTCTTCACTGCTTTCATCTGCGGCATAGTCATTGCACTTCACAACCGCGTAGTTTTTAGCAATACACAAAGGAGCGAGCAAATGGGGATCATTCAGTTTTTAGTCTTAACGCTTTTTGTTTTGATATACGCCGCGATCATAGGTGGAATATTGGTGCGAATGATTAAGCGCAATGCCGAAGTAAAGAGGCAAAGTCACCCAAAGCCTGAAGAAGTGCTTATAGGAGGATAACTATATGGACATCACTATGAAAGACGTAGGGCCGAGCGACCAGATTTTGATACGCACACAAAACAGCGAGTATCGCTTCTCCGTACTTGATCCTGCTGAACGCAGAGGAACTCTGTCGGGCGGATCTCTCGGAGATCAAACACGTGATGCAGTGCTGATCGGCACATTGGTGGAAAGCAATAACGCAGGCTCTTTCGACAATGTTTCAAATGGATTAAAAACCGGAAGACGCGCTCTGTTTTATCTAACTGCCAAAAACGGCATTGAGCGTTTGATCACTTCAATCATCATTGGTATAACGCGAAACAAAGCGCGACAAGATGACAAGCGTGCTGCCTGAGCGTGCCAAAGGAGGAAACCATTTTGGAATGGCTCGGTTGGGCAGCCGCACTGATTCTGCTTGCGACGCTGTTTTCGCAGGTCAAAAAAAACTGGGATGAGAAAAAGCTCAAAGGTGTAAATCCCTTCCTTTACTATGGTCAGGCCATCGCTTCATTGCTATTTGCCGTCTATAGTCTCACCATAAATTCATGGGTATTTGCCGTAACTAACACGCTCGGACTTTTGAGCGCTCTGATCGGCATTTACCTCGTGCATCGTTACAGGTAGACTCAGGTTTCATGAGAAAACCTGAACCGATAATTGTCTCGCATCTATTCCCTGATACTTTAGACGCGCTGCTCGCGCTTTTAACAAGCCTCTCCGCTGATGATTGGAACAAACCGACAGCCGCAGCGCGGTGGTCTGTCAAAGACATCGCGCAACACCTGCTCGGCGGCGAAGTGGGCATTTTGTCCAGAAGGCGAGACAGCTATTTATTCTCGCACGCGCAACTCAATGGCTGGGATGATTTTGTCGCCTTCATTAATGATTTAAACGATGTCTGGGTGAAGGCGACGCGGAGACTAAGCCCTGTTGTGTTGTGCGATCTATTAGAGCTTGCAGGGCGGCAGGCGTGCGCGTACTTCGATTCGCTCGACCCTCACGCAGACGGCGACCCTGTTGAATGGGCTGGCCCTGAGCCTGCTCCTGTCTGGCTCGATCTGGCGCGCGAATACACAGAGCGATGGCATCACCAACAGCAGATACGCGATGCCGTAGGAAAGCCCGGTTTGAAGGAACCGAAATACTTTGCGCCAGTCATTGATGCTTTCGTTCGCGCCCTGCCTCAAACATACAAAGATTTGAGCGCGGGTGACGACACGCTCATCGCTCTAAACATCACAGGCGATTCCGGCGGCAAATGGTTTCTGCTCAGGGAGAATGATTCATGGAGCCTTTACCTCGATGTTGATCGCCAGCCGCAGGCGGAAGTTTCTATTGATCAGGACGTGGCCTGGCGATTGTTTACGAAAGGCATGAACAAGGAAGAGGCTCAAAAGCGAGCGACTTTCAACGGAGATCAAACTCTTGCCGCGCGTGTGCTGGAAATGGTCTCTGTCATTGCTTAGATTGGTGAAAGACGGATAGCGAATGCTCACACCGAAACGAATCTACGTTGAAGAATTATTGGACGCGGGCGAAGGAACCGACGATGATGTTGCGCGCAATCTGTCGGATCTGCGCCGCATCAATCGCTTTCTGGGCGGCACAAAAGTAGTGTTGAACGCGCTTGAATCTTTCGCTCGAAACGGGCAGGTCAAGCAACTCTCGCTGCTCGACGTAGGAACAGGTTCGGCAGACATACCGACAGCCGTCGTTGAATGGTGCAAAGAGCGTGGCATCAATGCGATGGTGAGCGCGCTCGATCTCAGCGAACGCAATTTGAGAATTGCGCGCACGCGACTGGGCATAAACCGCGAGATTGAATTAGTCCGCGCCGATTCTTTGAACCTGCCGTTTCGAGCGCACAGTTTCGATTTCGTGACGGCATCATTATTCCTTCACCATTTTCGAGATGATGATGTGGTGCGCTTGCTGTCGGATTTTGCGAGGGTGGCAAGGCGCGCGATTATCGTCAATGATCTGGTGCGAAATCTGATTCCTTATTATTTCACGCGGCTGACAGGGCCAATTCTGGCAACAAGTTTTCTGACGCGAAATGATGGGCCGGTCTCTGTGCTGAGAGGTTTCACCGCCGCAGAGTTGAAGGGGCTGTCAAAGCGCGCGGGCCTGCAAAAATTCGATGTGAAGCGCAGTTTCCCCTATCGCCTTTCGCTGGTCGCACAAGCCGGTGATCAGTAGCCACTCTTTTTATGGGTGATCACGATTGTATCATCATTGGCGGCGGGCCTGCCGGGACTTCGGCAGCGATTCGCCTGGCCGAACGTGGCGTTCGTGTTTTGGTTTTAGAAGAGAAGCGAATGCCGCGCGGAAAGCTGTGCGGCGAATTCATAACGCCTGAATCTTTTCCGACGCTGAAAAGATTGGGCGTGATGAATCGAATGCTTGATGAAGGCGCGCAGAAGATCACACGGTTGAGCCTTGTCGTTTCCAACGGCAAAACTGTTCACACCCCGATTGCCGAAATGTCTGAGATAGCGGACTGGGCTATGAGCCTGAGCCGCGCTCGCTTTGATCAAGTGCTGTTTGAAAGAGCCAGAGAAGCTGGCGCAACCTGTCTTGAAGCAATCGCCGTCAAGCAGTGTTTGATTGATGACGGCAAGGCGCGCGGCGTCGAGGCAATGTCGCTTGCCGAAGGCAAGACAGTTAAGTTTGAAGCTCCTTTGATCATTGACGCTTCGGGTCGAAGCTCGCGATTGATGGTTGGCCGAAGCGAGCGCGTAGCCGGTCAGCGAGGCGCGCGATTGTATGCGCTCAAAGGTCATCTGACCGGCGTTGAAGGAATCAAAGAACAGGTCGAGCTTTACTTTTTCCCTCAAGGCTATGGCGGCCTGTCTCTGGTCGAAAACGGACTGGTCAATCTTTGTTTTATCGCTAACGAACGCACCTTCAAAAGCGCAGGCGGTGATGCTGAAAAAATCATTGAGCGCTCGATAATGAATAACAATCTCGCGCGCAATCGCCTCAGCCGAGCGCAGGTTTCAGGCAAATGGTTCACTGTCGGCCCGCTTGTGTTCGGTCGCAGGCGGCTGTCGCAAAACGGTGTGATAGCCATTGGCGACGCTTCGGGAATGATTGACCCGTTTACGGGCACCGGAATTCAAATCGCGCTCAGGACAGGCGAACTTGCTGCCGAATCGGTTATTGCTTCGATGAATTCTTCAACACAGGCTGTTGGGCAAAGCACGGAGGGAATTTTTCAGAATGTGATGGGCAGATATAGTGCCGCGTATGAAGCGGAGTTCGGCAAGCGAATGAGAATGGCCGGTTTGTTGAGAACAGTCGCTTTTTCAACTGCGATTGCAAATTTCATGGCGAGCATTCTCGCCGTTTCCCCCCGCCTTGCGCGCAAAGTACTGCTGGCCACAAGAAGCGGCACTCGCGTAGACGGGGATGTCTGAAGCTGGCCGGTAATCTCTTTTTTGCGGTAGATTTTGGAACTTTTCCGTCCGCCGCGCGTGGTCAAAACCAGAGATCAGGCGCAAAATCTTGAAATCATTCGGAGGTGCTTAAATGCTGAAACGATTCTATCTTTTACTGTTGCTTGTTGCGGTCATAGGCCTAACCGTTGCCGTTACGAACACGGACGCAAGCCAGAAGGAAAAATTGAAGGAGAAAGCTGAAAAAGAGAAGGCCGAGAAAGATAAAAAATGGAGTAGCTCCGAAGATGGCGCAAGGCAGTTTTTCATGCTCCCACAAGTTACAGGCGAGGGAAGCTATCTGGGTGTTTATCTGGAAGAAGTCACACCGGATCGGATGAAAGAACTCGGCCTCGCAGAAGAGCGCGGCGCGATTGTCATGAAAGTAATCGAGGGGAGTCCGGCAGCAAAAGCGGGTCTGAAGGAAAACGATGTCGTCGTTTCCTTCAACGGGCAGCGCGTTGACAGTATGATCGCACTACGGCGGCTGTTAAGCGAAACACCAGCCGACCGCAATGTGCAAATCGAAGTGATTCGCGGCGGCAATCACCAGACGATGGCGGCTACGTTGAGCAAGAAATCTCAGAACTTCGCATTCGGATCATCCGACTGGAACGGGCAATTATTACAGGGAGAAGAAGCCCGGAAGCGCGGATTTGAGCTTTTGCAGAAGCAGCAGGATGGAAAAGCTTTTCCTGATTTTGGCAATTTCGATTTCGTGA